>SLHT01000002.1 GCA_007136055.1 Syntrophomonadaceae bacterium | reverse complement strand
TCTTCACGATGGCCAAACGCGCTCAGGCGGAAATAACCTTCCCCGGATGGTCCGAAACCTGAACCCGGTGTTCCGACAACCTGCGCTTCTTGCAGCAACCTGTCAAAAAACTGCCAGGAAGACAGCCCATGTGGAACTTTAAGCCATAAATATGGGGCGTTAACCCCGCCGTAAACAGTAAGCCCCTTGTCAAGTAGGCCCTCCCGGATAATACGGGCATTATCCATGTAATAACCAATCAGCGCGACACATTCCTTCTGTCCTGCTTCGGATAGAACCGCCAACCCACCACTTTGTGCAATGTTTGAAGCACCGTTAAAAAATGTAGTCTGCCTGCGCAGCCATAAGCGGTGCAGTTCACCGGGCTCACTGTCTTCACAAATCAGGGCCTGAGGTACGATCGCCCAACCGAGTCGTACCCCGGTAAATCCGGCGAATTTAGAAAAACTGTTTATTTCAATCGTGCATTCTTTTGCCCCGTCAATTTCATAAATAGACCTGGGCAGCTCAGGATCGGAAATAAATTCAGCATAAGAAGCATCAAAAATAATTACAGCCTGCTGCTCGCGGGCATAATCGACAAACTTCTGCAGCTCCTTATGGGTGGCAACAGCGCCTGTAGGATTATTAGGACTGCATAAATAAAGCAGATCGACTTTCTCCTGCGGCGGTTCGGGCATAAAACCGTTTTCGCTGTTGCAGACCATATAAACAAAACCGCTGTAATCGCCCTTTTCGCTGTTGTAAGAACCCGAACGTCCTGCCATGACGTTGGAGTCAACATAAACCGGATAGGCGGGATCCTGGAAGGCGACAAGGTTGGCGGTGCTAAAAATAGACTGGATGTTACCCGCATCGGGCTTGGCCCCATCGCTGATAAAAAATTCACCCCTGTCGAAAATTACTCCCCGTTTTCCGTAGAAGCGGGACAATGCCTCGCGTAAAACTTCTTCCCCCTGCTCATCTCCATAGCCGGTATAAGTTTCCACCGCGGCCAGGCGATCCACTGCGTCATGCAGGCCTGTAACTATTGAAGGAGTAAGCGGTTCTGTGGTATTGCCGATACCCAGTCGGTGCACCCTGACCTTCGGGTTTTCCTGCTGAAATACTTTTATTCTGCGCCCTATTTCGGGGAAAAGGTAGCCCGCGCTTAATTTCCGGTAATGCATATTAACTTTTGCCATCACTGACTCCTCATCAAATATTAGTAAAGACTTAAATATTGCCTTCAGGAATATCAAGATCAGCCATCGCTTTCCTGATCACATCATAATGTGCTTCACTGGAGAGCGAACACATTGGCAGGCGGAAGGATTCCCGGCACCATTTTTTTATAGCCATCGCTGTTTTAATTGGAATGGGGTTAGTTTCTATAAAACAGGCCTTGAAAAAGGGCATCAGGCGCTCTTCGAGTTCCCTGGCCTGCTTAATCTTGCCATCAATCGCACTGCGAACCATTTCTTTCATCTGGCGCGGAATCAGGTTGGCTGCTACAGAAACCACTCCGTTTCCACCTGCTTCGATCAGGTCAACTGTCATGTTATCATCACCACAAAGGACCACAAACTCCCGGTGACGCAGTTCGATCAGGTTCTTCATCTGCGCTAAACTCCCTGAGGCTTCTTTTACCCCGACAATATTCTTATTGTCGCTCATCAGGCGGTGCAGGGTTTCATTTTCCAGGTTTACACCGCAGCGGTTTTCAATATTATAGACAATACAGGGTATCGATACCGATTCGGCAACTGCTTTAAAATGCAGGTAAAGACCTTTCTGGGTCGGTTTTACATAATAGGGGTTTACTAAAAGCACTGCATCCACCCCCGAATGTTCGGCGTGCTGAGAAAGCTGAATCGCTTCAGAAGTAGCATTACTGCCCGTGCCGGCAATTACAGGAACACGCCCATCGGCATACTCCACGGTCAGGGCGATAACCCGATCATGTTCTTCATGAGTTAGCGTTGAACTTTCACCTGTCGTGCCGCAGGGGACAAGACCGTCGATGCCTGATTCAATTTGATGCTCCACTAAATACTTAAATGATCTAATGTCCACTGCTCCCGTCGAAGTGAAGGGTGTAATTAATGCTGTATGGACTCCCCTAAAAATATTCTCGATAGTCTGCGCCTCCGATTACTGATTTCATCATTTCATTTATACTAAAGAGGCCTTTTCTGCCACAAATCCACTGTGCTGCGACCAGGGCCCCTTCGGCAAAACCTTCACGGCTTCTCGCCCTGTGTTCTAATATAATATCATCGACATCGCTGTCAAAGATGACCTGGTGGGTACCGGGAATTGAACCGCCCCTGGTCGACGAAAGATGCAGTTCATGTTCTTCAATTCTGCGGCCCTTTAACTCGTGGACAACTGCTTTCTTCCTGTCCAGTTTCTCAATTATTATTTCGCCAAGCATCTGCGCTGTCCCTGAAGGACTGTCAGCCTTGTGCCGATGGTGATACTCGTGAACAGCGGCATCGTACTGTGGGAAACGATTCATAATCAGACTGGCAGTTTCAACCAGTTGGAAGAGCAGGTTTACTCCCAGGGAAAAGTTTCCCGACCAGATTAGACCAATGTCGGTTTTTTCAACAATAGCAGCCACCCGGTCCATTTGATCATACCAGCCTGTTGTGCCAATAACAGCCGGTAATTTCAACTGCCCGCAGCGCTCGATATTGTCAACCACTGCTTGAGGATGGGTAAAATCTATTATAACATCAAGCGGCCCTGATATGGAAGCAATTTCCCGCGCCGTTACTTCTGCGGCTGCGCCGTGTGGGTCTATTACCTCGGGAACCTCAAAACCTTTAGCCAGGGCCTTCTGACGGATTATTCTTCCCATCTGCCCGTAACCGGAAATACCGATGCGCACTATTTCTCAACTCCTTTTTTATCTCTCTGCAAAATATATTCTCCAATTTGAAGGCTCTTCCTTCCTAAACCCTGAATTAATAGCAACTGCGAAGCAAACATTAATGCTGTCAGGCAGTTTACTTGACTTGCCCCGGGAATAATCGCTATAATTACCGGAGTTATTAATAAATGGTGGTGTAACAATGGAATCCGGCAAGCCAGGCAACCGGCCGCCTGAATTAAATGAAGCGGTCAATGAAGAAAAAAGGCGCCGTTCCCTTCAAGAGCGCTGTGCTCAATACAGGGAAAGTCTAATGAGGCGGGATCCCCGGGAACTGGCCCGCCTGGCGGCGATGAGCATCGACAAACAAACAGATGGCAGCTTCATGCTTGGAGGCGCCCATTTTGCCGGAGAGTACCGTGTCAGCTGGCCCTCTCTTGCGGTCACTGACAGCAGCGGGCAGCCTGCTTCACTGCAAACAGAAACCCTCTGGCTGCATTATCTTGACCGTGCTGACGGCCACCCTCTTGCCGGCCGCTGGGTAAATTTAAGCGAAATCGGGGGGTTATTTTATCAGCAGGCTTTCCAGGGTTACAGTGGCGATATGCTCGCTGAATACTGGGGGAACAATAGCGAGGGCCTGAGGAAGAGCTGCCTGGAAAGCGGGGGATGGTCTTTACCTAACCTGGCCGATCTGGCCTTTGAGTGGCGGGTCCTGCCCCGCCTGCCTTTATGCCTCTGCTACCGCCTGCCGGCCGGCACAAAGGGCGCCTGGGCTACCATTCTTTTTGACGCTACGGCCCACCACTACGTAGCCGCTGATGTGGCTGCAGTTGCAGGCAAAAAACTGGCCGACCGGCTAATCTCATGATAAGAAAAGGAAATGACTTAAAATTGCCTATCCACCGAACTGCAACAACCGGCGATAACAACTTTACTGCGGGATGGTTAACCTGGTTTTTCTTTTTCGGCTCAGTATTCTTCTTTATGGCCAACCTGTTTGCTGCTGTAGCGGTATTCCCGTCCTATAGCCTGACCATCGGCAGCAGCCCGTTTCAGGCCGGTTTGCAGAACACTGTATTCGGAGTTACCGCCGTGCTAATCCGTTTTTATTTGGGCCCGGTAATGGATGACAGAGGCGCTAAACCGCTGATGCTGCTGGGCGCCTTTACTTTTGCCACCGCCCCGCTGCTGCTGCTTTTAAGCCCTTCTTACAGCCTGCTGATGGCGGCGCGGATCTACCAATCCCTTGGCCTGGCTGTCTTCCTACCCGGAATGTATACCCTGACAGCAGAAATGGCGCCGCCGGGTCGTATTGGAACTTACCTGGGTGCTCTGCGCATATTTTTTAATGTCGGTTTGCTGGCCGGGCCTTCTATCGCTCTTTTGATTATCGGAAGCCTTGGTTATTACAGCTGGTTTGTGGTCAGCGGCTTGACCAGTTTACTGACCCTGGCCCTGCTGGCTGCAGTCAGGACACCTGCAAACCCGGTTCGGGCAGCGAAAAAAACAAGCTCCCTGAGA
Organism: Syntrophomonadaceae bacterium; assembly: GCA_007136055.1. GTDB lineage: Bacteria > Bacillota > Dethiobacteria > DTU022 > DTU022 > T3SED10-7. The sequence goes on along the minus strand of SLHT01000002.1, from coordinate 1,030 downwards.
CAGGTATTAGAAGCGCTCACCGTAAAACAAATATACCCCATAATCGGCGGTATTGCCCTGTTCGCCTTCACTTACAGCGCAGTAGTCTCTTTTGCTGCAGTACACATTGAAGAAGCAGCCCCGGAAATGGAAGCGGCTTACTTTTTTGTCGCTTTCGGGACAGCGGGGATAACTGCCTGCCTGGGGGTTGGAGCCCTCTCCGACCGTTTCGGCCGTCAGCAGGTTGCCTGGCCAATGATGATTATATTAGGGATCGGGGCAGCCCTATTTTACTGCCTGCCCGTCTGGCCGGGACTGGTTATCGTTTGTGCTGTCATCCTGGGTATCGGTATCCAGGGCAGTTCACTGGTTTTTGCAGCCTGGCTGATCGAAATCAGCCGGCCCCATCTGCGGACCACCACGATCAGCCTTCAGGAAAATTCAATCGATATCTTTTTTGCCCTGGGCGCCATGGCTTTTGGCCTGGCGGCACAGGGGCCGGGTTTAGGCAGCGCTTTCCTTGCAGCCGGGATTGTAACCATTATCGCTGTCCTGCCCCTTAGAAAATTGAGCGCTTATTTAATTGATAACGATATTAATCATTAAAAAGGACCAGGTAAACTTGATCCCCTTCCTTTTTGCCTTTCACCAGTTCGCAGTGCCTCAGCACCGCAATCTGTTTTTCAAGTTCCCAGTCCGGTATATTTAGCTCCTCCATAACCTGCTGCCGGGTGACTTTACCGTTTTCTTTGATGTAGTCGTGAATCTTTTTTTGAATCACAAGCAGCCCTTCGGTGCCGCTCTGACCCGAAGCCCGGCGATGTTTTTTGGCCAACTGAGTAGCGGCCACATCGCAGGTTTTCGGGGCCTGCATCGCTCCCATAAAGCAATCTTCGCAAAGATTCTCGTCGCGATGCCGGTAAACATCATCGCCGCTTATTATTTCTTTACACCTTGCGCACTTTGTAGCCATCATAAAAACCTCCTTGCTTTTGGTTAGCGAAATAATACATTTCAAACTTCTACAGGTAATTAAATTTTGTCTTTTTTT
>SLHT01000087.1 GCA_007136055.1 Syntrophomonadaceae bacterium | reverse complement strand
TGATTGATCGTATTCTTCGGCCCTGGGTCGGATCTCTTTTTCAGCAAATTCATGGGCCATTTGTTGCATTGCCTGTTGTTCTTCGTTCAGAGAAAAATCTACCATTTAATAAGCCCTCCCTAAAAATGTATGCTTGATAGTAAATCAAAACTTTTGTAGAGATTATAAGTCAGTGATCTTTAACTTTTCAAGGGATTACTCTACCGGCAAATGTTATGATAACCAGTTGACCCGAAGCCGGCCCTCTGAACCAATCAGTATATATTGCCCTCTAAATTATACTGTATGGTATAAACTTCTATTCCACGGATCTCTGAACGTTCCTGCCTGGAACACAAAAAGATCAGGATGCTCTTAAAATTATTATATAAGCTTAATCACCATCTCTCTTTTTGCATGGGCTTACGTATGCATCTCGAAGGCGTTAAGCATTATCTCCCAAACAGGTTGAACTTTCGACAGCTATTAAATTTAGCATCAAGGCAGGAATTTGAAAGGAGAGCATAGAATAAGCATAATTATACTTAGCAGTATAATATAAGGGCGTGAATATACTAATAGGTTTGAAGGGGGGTTTAATAAATTTGGGCAGAAGCATTATTATTAAGCAAGGCAAGACTGATCTTTCCATGGAAGTTAAACGAAAACAACAGATTCTCGAGACTGCTGCACAGGTATTTGCCCGCCTGGGGTATACAGCTTCCGTTGATCAGATTGCAGAGGAAATGGGTGTAACCAAGGGCCATATTTATTATTATTTCAGCAGCAAACAGGAAATACTATTCCAAATATTTCGCCAGGCTATGGATTTTTTCCTGGCAGAAATCTCCGCAGTTAATCTTCAAAATTTGCCGGCTGATCAACGGCTGAAAGCGATCTTTAAAAAACATATTATAGCGATATGCGAAAATCGGGCAATAATGACCGTATTTATGGATCTGCGGCGCGACCTGCTGCCTGTTCACTGGCGTGAAATAGCAGCCAGCCGCAACGAATATGAGAATTTGCTCCAGGGTTTGATTCGCGAAGGGGTAGCCAAAGGTTATTTTATTGCCGATAATGAAAAAGTTATTTCTTACACCCTGCTCGGGGCAATTAACTGGGTCTATGTTTGGTTCCAGGAAAAAGGTGAACTGGGCACGGAAAAAATTGCCGACATCATGTCCGACTACTTGCTTCGCGGGTTGAAAAAATGGCCCAAGGTCGATACTTTAGAAAATGGAAAAACAATCAACGCAATTTCAGAAGGAGAAAGCGCTTCTTTCTCTAAAACTTTTACCACCACAGATATTCACACTTATGCCGGTATTTCGGGTGATTACTACCCTCTCCATGCAGACGGAAAGCATATTGTCCATGGTGGGCTGCTCTCTTCTTTGATTTCACCGGTAATCGGTATGATTTTTCCGGGTGGAGGCAGTATTGCCCGGGAAATAACATTTCGTCATGAAAGCACGGTATTTGGAGGCGATACAATTACTGCTTCAGCAGAGGTGGTTGAAATAGATTTTCTGAAAAACCGCTTGAAAATGAAATTGCACTGGATCAACCAAAAAGGGGAAGAGGTGGCTTCCGGCGAGGCAGTGGTTACACCCCCGCGCCAAAAAGAGAGTCAGCTTAGCAGGCAAAAAGAGTAACCTGGTAGATATTAATTATATTTCAGTACTAATAAGGAGGCTGTAAAAGTATGAGTGACCATCCTATTTTTAACGATGAACACAGGGCAATTCGTAAAACTATCCGGGACTTTGTTCTAAAAGAGTTAACTCCTTATGCCGATGAGTGGGAAGAAGCGCAGGACTTTCCTTCTTCTGTGTTTCACCGCATGGGTGAACTTGGGTTTCTGGGGTTGCATCATCCGGAAGAGTATGGCGGACAGGGGGGCGATTATCTCAGCGGGGTGATTTTAGCCGAAGAAATGATGCGTTGTCTCTCCGGCGGAGTGGCCCTGGGTGTTGGGGTACAAACCGACATGGTTTGCCCACTGCTGCATAAAGTTGGATCGGAAAGCATCAAGGAGCGTTTCCTTAAGCCTGCCCTGCAGGGGGAAAAGATAGGCTGCCTGGGCATCACAGAACCTGATGCCGGTTCAGATGTAGCCTCGATCCGGACCACCAACCAGCGCGATGGGGATGAATTTGTGATTAATGGGCAGAAAATCTTCATAACCAACGGAGTGCGGGCCGATTTTGCAATTCTGGTTACCCGCGAACAGGGTTCAAGCGGTACAAGTGGCATCACCCTTTTTGTGGTTGAAAAAGATACACCCGGTTACAGTGTTTCGCGTAAGCTTGATAAGGTCGGCATGCTTTCTTCCGACACGGCGGAACTGGCTTTTATGGATTGTCGCGTACCTGCAGAAAATATGCTCGGCGAAGAGGGGCAGGGTTTTTATCATATCATGTGGGAACTACAGCCCGAAAGGCTCTTTGGCGCAATTTCGGCTGTAGCCGGGGCCCAGATTAGCATGGATATGACCTTAAAATATGTCAGCGAACGCACCCAGTTCGGCCGGCCAATCGGCAAGTTCCAGGCCATCCGCCACCGCCTGGCCGAGTTGGCCACAGAAATTGAGGCGGCCCGCCAGCTTAACTACTACGTGGCCGGCCTGATTAACGCCGGTGAATTTCCGGCCATGGAAATCTCCATGGCCAAGCTATTTGCAACCCGGATGGCCTGTAAGATGTCCGATGAATCATTACAGTTTTACGGCGGTTACGGTTACATGATGGAATACCCGATTCAAAGATTCTGGAGGGACAGCCGCCTGACCCGCATCGGCGGAGGCACAGACGAAATAATGCTCGAAATCATTTCCCGTCAGCTGGTACAGTAGGAATGCAAATGGGTCGAGGATGGTCAGTAGAAATGCAAGGACCTGAAGGAGGGGTTATGTCTTATGGAAACTGAAAAGCTGAGCATTAATTACAAGACTTTGCCGGGCCTGCTTGACTACCAGGTTCGGCAAAACCATAATCTACCATTTATTCTCTTTGAGGATCGCAGGATAACCTACGGCGAATTTGACCGGGTCACAAACTGCCTGGCCCGCGGATTAAAAAATCTGGGGATTAAGAAAGGCCAGGTTGTTTCAATATTTGCATTTAATTCCCCGGAATACGTGATAACCTGGTTTGCCCTGAACAAGATTGGGGCGGTTATGGGGCCAATTAATGTTGCATTTAAAGCTGATGAAGTTGGTTATGTTTTGGCTAACTCCGAAGCTGTAGCTGTTGTATACTCGCCTGCCCTTGTCGGAGTTATGAATGAGGCGGCAGAGCAGTGTCCACAACTGAAGTTCCGTATTAGTATGGGAGGCGGTGCTTCTGAAGGAACAATGAGCCTGGATCAATTGATGGAAGGAAGGCCTGATGGTCCCCTGGAAAAAGAATCTGTTGGCCCCCAGGATATTGCCTCAATCATTTATACATCAGGTACAACGGGCCACCCCAAGGGTGTGCAGCTTACCCACTGGAATTATATTAGTGACTCAGCAGCTGCAGCAGATGTTTTCCCGCTTTTTACCGGGGACGTAATTATGATGATTTTGCCGCTTTTTCACGTTAACGCCCAGGTGGCAACAGTAATGGTTCCGATGATGATTGGCGGTACCGTGGCTATGCTGCAAACTTTCAACCCTGCAGATTTCTGGCAGGCAGTCGAAAAATATCGTGCCGTTACTTTCAGCGCAGTGCCGACAATTCTATCCATTTTAATGGATGCACCCGGGGCCGACAGCGCCGATTTCAGTTCTCTGCGTTACATAATCTGCGGCGCTGCTCCCCTGCCTGTTTCACTTTTTCTCAGTTTTGAAGAAAAGTTTGGCCTTCATATCCTCGAGGGGTATGGTTTGACAGAGGGCACCTGCGTAAGCTCGCTTAATCCGTTTTACGGAGTGAGGAAGATTGGTTCAATCGGCTTGCCCCTGAGGGGGCAGCAAATGGTGATAAAGGGTGAGCAGGGCGAAATTCTGGAAGCGGATCAATATGGCGAGATCTGTATCAAGGGCCCCAATGTAATGAAAGGTTACTATAAAAATGAGAAAGCTACCGGTGAAACAATTGTCGATGGATGGCTGCATACAGGGGATGTAGGCTATATAGATCAAGATGGCTACTTTTGGATTGTTGACCGTATTAAAGAGATGATCATACGGGGCGGGGAAAATATTTATCCCCGTGAAATCGAGGAGCTTCTCTACCGCCATCCGAAAGTTGCTGAAGCGGCAGTAATTGGCCATCCCAGCGAAAAATACGGTGAGGTAGTTAAGGCGGTAATTGTGGCCAGGTCTGGCTGTGAGGTTACCGAAGAAGAGATAAAGGATTACTGCCGGGAGAAAATTGCTAAACATAAAGTGCCCGCAGTTGTTGCTGTGCGAAAAAAAATAAAAAAAACCCAAACCGGCAAAATAGTAAAAAAAATTCTCAGGCAGCAGGAAAAAGCAATGGAATAAATCACAATTATCTTAAAAAATTCTATTTACAGGCAGGAATAATTTCCACTGCGGAGAATATGCCTATAAACATACCATTCGGTATAATATAGCTCGATATATATACTATCGAGTCTAAAATGCCGGCAATCAGGTATTACTTTTCCGGGGAGGTGGCAATCAAAAAAAGCATTAAATTATCATTCAAATCTTTTATAGGAGATGGACTCTAATGAGCTCAATAAAGCTGGGTAAAACTATTGATGAAATATTGATAGGGGATAGCGCTTCTTTTTCTAAAACGATTAGCGAAACTGATATTTATCTCTTTGCAGGAATAACTGGTGATTTCAACCCGATGCATGTTAACGAAGAGTTTGCGAAAAAGACCATGTTTGGCACCCGCATTGCCCATGGCGGTATTGCTACTTCTTTAATAGCGCCTGTTCTCGGCACTAAGCTCCCGGGCCTGGGGACGGTTGCTATTGCCATGTCGGTGCGTTATCGTGCTCCTGTCTTCCCCGGAGACACGATAACTGCAACAGCAACAGTAGTTGAAAAATTTGAAGAAAAAAACCGGATTCGCATGGAGATGAGTTGGGTAAACCAGGATGGAACTGAAGTGGCCCTGGGCGAAGGAACGGTAATGCCGCCCAAGGCAGAATACAAGCAAATGGTTGGGTTGGAATAGCAAATATATTTTGTCATAATGCGGCCAGGCAAAATATTACTATCTCTCTGAGAGGAGACTGATTGATGACAACATCTCCTGAAGAACATATTATATACGATGGGCGAATTAAAATGCCCTATACCTGGGCTGCCGGGAAAACGAGTAGTTATTTTCTAACCCAGCTGCGCGATTACGGGCGTCTCTGGGGTACACGCTGTCCCGACTGTGCCATGGTTTATATGCCGCCCCGTAAGAACTGCCCCCGCTGCGTGGTGACAGACACCACCTGGGTGGAACTTCCGCCTCGCGGGGTGCTTGAAACTTTTACCGTAGTACATTTCAGTGAGCCTTCGCTGCAACCAATGGAGCCGCCTTATATCTACGGAATAGTAAGGCTTGACGGCGCCGATACCGGCTTAACCCACCTGGTGAGTGAAATTGAACCAAACAGGCTGCGCTCGGGCATGCGCATGGAAGCCGCCTTTAAAAAATTGGAACAACGCCGGGGCGAAATCACCGACCTGCTTTATTTCCGCCCGGAAGGTGGTGGCCGACAGTGACCGATATAGCAATTGTCGGCGCAGCCCAAACCCCTTACCAGCGCTGCCGTGACGACGCCAATTTTGCCGAGATGATCTACGAAGTAACCTGTGGCGCCCTGGCCGATGCCGGTTTGGGAATAAGTGATATTGACAACTTTATAACCGTTTCTAATGACTTCTGGGACGGGCGGACAATTTCAAGCATGGCTGTACAGGATGCCTGCGGTTCATCTTTTGAAGGTGGTCGCAATGTTTCCACTGTCGAAGGAGATGGTACCTTTGGTCTCCTATACGGCATGATGCGTATTCTATCCGGTGCATACCAAACCACCCTGGTAGTCGTTCACTGCAAGGGTTCAGAGGGTAATATGCGCCAGATAACAAATGGAATGTTTGATTATATCTATACCCGTCCCCTGGGCATTGAGGCGATTGGTGCTGCAGCCCTGCAGGCCAGACGTTACATGGACAGTTACAACATTACCGAGGAAGATTTTGCGCATGTCAGTGTCAAAAATCGCGGAAATGCCCTGCGTAATCCTCATGCCCAGCTCGCGGCAGAGATGACTGTTGAAGAAGTTATGGCCTCAAAGCCGATCGCTTCACCTCTTAAACTGCACGACCTGTCTCCAATCTCTGACGGGGCGGCAGCAGTTATCCTCGCTCATCGCAATGTAGCTGACAAGCTGGGGCGTAAACCAGTCTGGGTGAAGGGTATTGCTCACTGTAGCGAAGCTCATTTCCTGGGCGACCGTGATCTTGCCGAAGCGCCCGCTCTGCGTGACGCGTCCCGCCGTGCTTACCAGATGGCCGGGATTAAAAAACCCTTTGCAGAAATTGACGTGGTTGAACTTTACGACGCTTTTTCCTACATGGAGCCTTTATGGCTTGAAGAACTTGGTTTTTGTCCTCGTGGTAAAGGTGGAGAGTTGGCCCGTCTTGGCGCTACCGCTTTTGACGGGCCTGTGCCTGTAAACCCCTCGGGAGGAGTTCTCTCCGCTCATGCTGTCCTGGTAGCCGGTCTGGCCAGGGTCATCGAGGCCGCTTTGCAGGTGCGGGGCGAAGCCGGGGAGCGTCAGGTCGAAGGCCCGGTGGAATTTGCTCTCGCCCATGGTATCAATGGGCCCTGCGGCCAATCCCACTGCGTCGTCATCCTTGGAGAGTAGGAGGGAGAGAGAAAAGAAGATGTCACAAAGAGTAGGAATTATCGGCTTCGGTCAGACATACCACCGCAGTCGTCGCGACGATGTTACCGGCATAGAACTGATTAATGAAGCAGTCAGGTCTGCTCTTGAAGATGCAGAATTAACAATTAAAGATATCGATGCTGTTGTGATCGGCAATATGGATCACTTCGAAGCAGTCAACTATGTTGACACCTGGAGTGTTGATGGCAGCGGGGCATGGATGAAGCCTTTAATTAAACTAACTACCGGTGGTACAACCGGCTCCACCCTGGGTATTGCCGGCTATCACCACGCTGCCTCGGGATTATTTGATGTTGTCCTGGTCATCGGTTGGGAGAAAAACTCTGAGTCAGATACAACCGGGGCGATTATTACCTGCAGCGATCCGATTTTTGATCGCTTTTCTTTCAGCGGAGCTCTGCCCGGCCTGGCTGTTGAAGCTTCGGCTTACATAAAGCGGTACGGTATTACCGAAGAAGATGCTGCCAGGGTAGCTGTGCGGGACCGCACCCATGGAGCCAATAACCCCTATGCCCAGCTACAAACCCCGGTTACTGTAGAAGAGGTAATGAAATCGCCAATGCTTTCATGGCCAATCAAGCTGCTCGATATCTGCCCGCGCAGTGATGGTGCGGCAGCAGTAATCTTTGCCGGAGAGCGCAAAGCCAGGCAGATGTGCCCCCAACCGGCCTGGGTTCATTCAACAGCGGTTCGACACAGCCATGCCTATTTCTGTGATGTTAACTATGAGGAACTGCACACCCTTGAAGGAGCGGTCCGCGAGCTTTATGACCATGTGGGCATAAAAGAGCCGCTTAAGGAATTAGATGTAGTTGAACTTTACCAGCCATACAGCTTTGCCGGGTTGAAGTGGATTGAGGCAATGGGCCTCTGTAAGCCGGGAGAATCTCCCCGCCTGATCTGGGACGGGGCTACCGATATGGGGGGCGAACTGCCCTTTAACCCTTCGGGAGGAGTAATCTGTACAAATTGTATCGGGGCAACCGGCTTGCTGCGAATCGGTGAAGCAGCTCTCCAGGTGATGGGTCGGGCTGCGGGCCGCCAGGTTCCCGATGTAAACCTGGCCCTGGCTACCGGTTTTGGTGGGGCTTACTGGTCCGACCTGATGCTCCTCGGCCGCAGGCCGTGGTAGCTCATGGAGGTAAAAACAGGCTAAGAAGAGCCGTAGAAATAAGGTTAAGGAAGGGAGTGGCAGCACGAAGATGGATAAAGACGAGTTAATCCACCTGCATGTAGATGTAGACCTGCCTTACCGCTGGGCCGCAGGACGGTACGGCAGCATTATGCTGAAAGCTTTGCGAGACGAGAAAAAAATCCTTGGCAACTGCTGCCCGCAATGCAACAAGGTTTACGTCCCGCCGCGGGTTGTTTGCGGACCTTGTTTTGTCGCACCCGACGAAGTGGTTGAACTGTCGGATACGGGAACTCTGGCCGGCTATTCAGTTGTCAACTATCCATTTATTGATCCGGAAACGGGTCAGAAACGTCCGGTTCCCTACACGTATGCTTATATCCAGCTTGATGGCTGCGATAGTTATCTATCACATCTGATCGATGAAACAGACCCCGCGCGCCTTTCCCCCGGCATGCGTGTGAAAGCAGTTTTCCGCAGTGATGCAGACAGGGTCGGCCGGCTGCAGGATATTTTACACTTTAAAATCATTGAATAGAAAGGAGGATGATAATGAGCGATCACCCCATTTTTAATGATGAGCACCGCGCTATTCGCAAAACCCTGCGTGAATTTGTGGCAAAAGAACTTACTCCCTTCGCCGATCAGTGGGAAGAAGAGAAGGGCTTCCCCGATTCAGTTTTTCAGCGTATGGGTCAGCTTGGCTTTCTCGGACTGCAGTATCCGGAAAAGTATGGCGGGCAGGGTGGTGATTACCTCTGTGGGGTAATCCTTGCTGAAGAGATGATGGGGTGTCTCTCCGCCGGGGTGGCAATGGGTATAGGGGCCCAGACAGATATGGTCTGCGCTTTGCTTAATAAAATGGGCTCAGAAGAACTTAAAGAGAGGTTTCTCAGGCCGGCCCTGGACGGGGAAAAAATTGGTTGTCTCTGTATTACCGAACCTGATGCAGGCTCAGACGTGGCCGCACTCCGCACTATTAACGAACGCGATGGTGATCATTACATATTAAATGGTCAAAAAACATTTGTAACTAACGGAGTGCGTGCCGATTTTGCAATTATGGTTACCAGGGCCCGTGGCAGCGAGGGCGCCGGGGAGATGACCCTGTTTATAGTTGAAAAGGGCACACCAGGTTTTATAGTATCAAGAAAGTTGGAGAAAGTAGGTATGCATACTTCCGACACGGCAGAAATTACCCTTCAGGATTGCAGTGTGCCCGTTGAAAATATACTCGGTGAAGAAGGGCAGGGGTTTTATCATATAATGTGGGAACTGCAGCCCGAGCGGCTATTCGGCGCTGTTTCATCAGTTGCTGCTGCTCAGATTTACCTCGATATTACTCTTAAGTATGTTAAAGAAAGGGAGCAGTTTGGCCGGCCCATCGGCAAGTTTCAGGCTGTCCGTCACCGTTTGGCTGAACTGGCAACTGATCTTGAAGCTGCCCGCCAGCTTTCTTATCATGTCGCAGGATTAATACTGGCCGGAGAATTTCCGGCTAAAGAAATAGCCATGGCCAAACTTTTTGCCACGCGGATGGCCAACCGGATGGCTGATGAAGCGATGCAGTTTCACGGCGGCTACGGATACATGATGGAATACCCCATCCAGCGTTTCTGGCGTGACAGCAGGCTAATCCGTATTGGTGCAGGAACTGATGAAATAATGCGGGAGATTATCTCCAGGCAAATGGGCCTTTAGCGATACGGTCGCTTATAAACTAAGAACAGCCTAAACTTTAAAGGAGTTACAGAACGTGATTAAAAAAATATTAATCGCCAACCGGGGTGAAATCGCCCGGCGGATTATAAAAACTGCAAAAATTTTAAAAATAAGCTCCGTAGCTATCTATGCCGACCCCGACGAAAAAGCTCCGTTCGTCCGGGAGGCTGATGAAGCGGTAGGGCTTGGCGGCAAGACGCCCCTTGAAAGCTACCTTGATATCGACAAAGTTATAAATGCTGCCCTGGAAAAAGGGTGTGATGCAGTGCATCCGGGTTATGGCTTCCTTTCTGAGAATCCCGGCTTTGTGAAAAAATGTAAGGAGAGCGGTTTGCTCTTTATCGGCCCAACATCTGAAGCTATCGGTTTAATGGGTGACAAGGCCGAAGCAAGGAATACTGCAAAGCGTCTGGGTGTTCCAATAGTGCCCGGCAGTGGAATTATGCAAAGCCTGGCTGAAGTGGAGAATTTTTGTGCAGAAATTGGTTTCCCTGTTCTCCTGAAAGCAGCGGCCGGGGGCGGTGGAATAGGAATGCGCCGGATTTTAGTTCCCGCTGATCTCTCCGCTGGATTTAACGAGACTACGGACCGGGCCGGAGTTGCTTTCGGGGATAAAAGAGTTTATGTTGAAAAGTACCTTCAAGAACCTCACCATATTGAAATCCAGGTTTTGCGGGATAATCACGGCAATTTGCTTACTTTTTTCGAGCGGGAATGCTCCGTTCAACGCCGCTATCAAAAAGTAATTGAAGAATCACCATCTACATCAGTAAACCCTGAACTGCGTCGGAAGCTCAGAGACGCAGCCCGAAAACTTACAGAGGGTATCGATTATCGTAACGCTGGCACAATCGAGTTTGTAGTGGATTGTCATCAAAACTTTTATTTCCTTGAAGCCAATACCCGTTTGCAGGTCGAACACCCTGTAACTGAGTTAATTACCGGTCTGGATCTGGTCGAACAGCAGATTCTTATCGCCTCAGGTGAACCAATTTCCCTGTTGGAAGAAGACATTGAACATCGGGGATGGGCATTTGAAGCACGGGTCTATGCCGAGGATCCGCAGCGGTTTTTCCCTTCACCGGGGACCATTAATGAATACAAGGAGCCCTCGGGAGCAGGAATCAGGGTTGATAGCGGTTTTGAGTCCGGCAATACAATTACCCCCTATTACGATCCCCTGCTGGCTAAAGTGGTTGTCCGGGGAGAAAACCGCCGGGAAGCGCTTCAAACAATGTCAAAAGCTTTGAACGAATACCACATTGGCGGCGTTAAAACAAATCTGTCTTTTTTACGGGAAGTCTTCCAATCCACTCTATTTATAGCGGGAGGCTATGATACGCACTTTATAGAAAAATTCAGACAAAAACCTCAAGCGCGCTGATGTCTGGATGCAGGAAAGGTAAGCGCAGCTGACTGCGTGTTCTGGAATAAACACAAGCTAAAGGAGGCCAAGCAAAGAGATGAGCGAACATGAAAAAACCGGCTTTGCCGATATAGACAACCTGCATCATAAGCGGGATATAGCCAGGCAGGGCGGGGGGCCGGAAAAAATTAAGCGACAGCATGACCGGGGCAAACTGACAGCCCGTGAGCGCCTGGACCTGCTCTTCGACAAAGACACCTTCTGTGAAGTTGGCATATTAGGCGCTGAGGATGTAGAAAAACCCGATGCTGACGGTGTAATAGCCGGGTATGGAAAAATAAACGGTCGCTATGCCGGTTTAGTCTCATACGATTATACTGTCAAGGGCGGTTCAATGGGTGAAGTAGGTGAAATTAAAGCTACGCGGATTAGGGAAATTGCTCTTAAATCAAGATTTCCCATGATCTGGATAATGGATTCCGGGGGGGCCCGAATTGATGCTAAAACCGGTTTTGGAGCCAGTGATGACACTGACCGGGTGGCTCTTTTTGCCTATACCGGGCACCTGTTCAAAGAAGAGGCGCTCATGTCCGGGGTAATTCCCCTCGTGGGGGCTATGATGGGACCGGGTTTTGCCGGCACTGCCTATATTCCCGGTCTTTCAGACTTTGTTCCCATGGTAAAAGACAAAAGCTTCATGGGATTGGCCGGTCCCGCCCTGGTCAAAGAAGTAATTGGAGAAGATATATCCGAAAACGATCTCGGTGGCTCTAAAGTCCATTGTGAAGTCAGCGGGGTAGGGGACCTGGAGGTGGAAGATGATGCTGCCTGCATTCAGGCGATCAAGGATTATCTTTCATTCTTTCCCGCCAACTGTGATCAAAAGCCACCGCGACAGGACTACAGGGGAGATCCCACCGCTTTAATCGACGATAAAATCCTGGAAATAATCCCTGAGCACACCCGTCAGGCTTACAATATGCACCGTGTGATCAAAATGATTGCTGATGATGGCATATTTTTCGAAATCAAGCCCAAGTGGGGGAAAAACATGATTACCGGTTTTGGTCGCGTTGGCGGTTACCCCCTGGGTATTATCGCCAATAACCCCATGTCATACGGGGGTGTAATAGATATTAATGCTTCAGATAAAGCGACCCGCTTTATCTGGACTTGTGATGCGTTCAATATCCCTCTGCTATTTCTCTCCGACGTTCCCGGCTTTATGATCGGTTCCATGGCAGAAAAAAGCGGTATTATCAGGCATGGGGCTAAGCTTATCCATGCTGTAGCCGAAGCCACAGTGCCGAAATTTACAATAATAGTCCGTAAATCCTATGGGGCCGGCTACTATGCTATGTGTGGAAAAGCTTTCGACCCGGACCTGATCGTAGCCTGGCCCAAGGGGGAAATCTCTGTTATGGGCGCAGAAGGGATGGTTAGCATTTTCGGTAAAAAAATGCTGGCTGCAGCCCCGGAAGAAGAGCGAGCCAATATTGCCGCTGGTATGACAGAAATGATTAAGCCGCTGTTGAACGTAAAAATGGCGGCGGCCAAAGCCTATATTGACGATGTAATTGACCCGCGTGAAACACGGCGCGTTCTTTTTAAGGCCCTGGAGTTTACAAAGGATAAAAAGATTTTCCGCCATCCGCGCAAGCATGGTGTTTATCCCGTCTAATGCGGCAGCCTAATATTCTAAATGCTTTGGGAAAAATCAGGAAAGGAGAGTTTATATGTATGAAACCATAAACTCTGAAGTGCGTGTTCAGACTGGTTGGCTCACCCTTAACCGTATAGAACGCCACAATTCAATGAACCCGGCAATGCTTCAGGAGCTGATCTCTGCGTTAAAAGAACTTGATCAAAATGAAGAAGTAATCAGCCTTGTTTTAACCGGTGCCGGCGAAAAAGCCTTTTGTGCCGGAATGGATTTAGGTGGCGGAGAGGCAATGCAGCTTGGCCCTATTGATCGCCACGAACTACAGCGTCGTTTTATTGATTTGCTTAAAACCATCAAGGAACTAAAAAAGCCAATTGTAGCCAGGGTGCAGGGACTGGCCCTGGGGGGCGGCTTTGGGTTAATGAGTGCCTGTGATCTGGTTGTAGCATCAGAAGATTCCCGCTGCGGGACCCCGGAAATAAACCTGGGGCTATTTCCGTATATAATTATGGCCACCCTGATTCGTAACACCGGCAGCAATAAACACTTGCTCGAGATGATGCTGACCGGTGAAAAGATCAGCGCCGAAGAGGCTTGCAAGCTTGGCTTTATCAACAGGGTGGTGAAAAGAGAAAAGTTGAATGATGCTGTAGAAGAGATTTCTAACACTTTAAACAGCAAAAGTCCTGCTATCCTCCGCCTGGGCAGGCGGGCCTTTTATACAATGCGCGATCTAAGTTATGAGCAAGCAATGGAATACCTGTCTGCCATGCTGGCCTTGAACTTGCAGGCCGAAGACATGATCGAAGGAGTTACGGCTTTCATGGAGAAGCGGGAGCCCCACTGGCGTGGCAAATAAAAAGAAAGGAGTGTCTATAGATGGCAGCAAAAGATAAAGTGGTGATCACCTGTGCCCTGACCGGAGCTGTGGCAAACAAAGAACAGTGCTCTTATATACCTTACACAGCTGAAGAAATCGGCGAAGAAGCACGGCGGGCTCATGATGCCGGGGCTTCTGTGGTTCATATCCATGCTCGCGAAGATGACGGGTCTCCTTCTATCAGGGTGCCGGTTTTCGAAAAAATATATCAGGAGGTACGAAAACGCAGCCCGGTGCTTATCAATTTTTCCACAGGTGCGGTAGGGGTTTCACGTGAAGAAAGGATTGCCCATATCCCGGCTTGCAAACCCGAAATTGCAGCTTTGAATATGGGTACTATGAATTATGCCAAGTACAGCAAAAGGCGGCAGGACTTTGTTTTCTCCATTGAATTCTTAAATCCCATACCCGATATTATTTACTACCTGCAGACGATGAAAGATAACGGGGTCCAACCGGAATGTGAGTGTTTCGATGTTGGTCACCTGGAAACTGTTTATCCGCTCATGGATATGGGTATGCTGGAGCGCTTCCAGGTCAGCTGTATACTCGGCGTGGTGGGAGGAATCCAGGCAACGGCACAAAACCTGGTCTATCTTTCGTCACGTGTACCGCAAGGTATACCCTGGCAGGTGATCGGGGTTAGCTATGAACAATGGCTGCTTTGTGCTACCGCTTTATCCCTGGGTGGCAATATCCGGGTAGGCCTGGAAGACAACTTTTATCTTGCTCCGGGTGAAATGGCTGAAGGCAATGGGCCACTGGTCGAAAAGGCGGCCCGCATGGCTCGGGATATCGGGCGTGAACCGGCAACTGTTGACGAAGCAAAAGAGCTTTTAGGGTTGTAAAAAGAACTATAAAAGAAAGAGGAGTGAATTAATTGGCAGTAGAAGTCCTATCACCAATAACTGGTAATGTGTGGAAAATTGTCAAGTTAGTCGGTGACGAAGTAGAAGAATATGAAACAATAATGATCATGGAATCAATGAAGATGGAAATACCTGTAGAGTCACCTCAAAATGGGAAAATTAAGGAGCTCAGAGTCAAAGAGGGAGATTCAGTCATCGAAGAAGATATCGTAGTTATTTTGGAATAAAGACATAGTAAATGCTGCCATCATCTGCTTCCATGAAATTTGCGGTTTGCAGGATTCATTGTCAAAGGGACTCTCCCCGGTTAAATTCTTTTTTATAAGCAAGGAACGAAAAAAGAAAGCGAAGGAGGGACATAGATGAAATTGGTAGAAGGTCGAAAGTTAGGTGATGTTAAACGAGAATCTATCAATGATCTTTTCTGGGCCACCGTTGAACGGTACCCGGACATTATTGCAGCCCGCTACCGTATTGGTGAGGAATTTTCAAGTTTAACTTACCGGGAAATGAGTGAAAAGGTAAAAAATCTGGCTTTAGCTCTTATTTCGCTCGGAATTAGTAAAGAGGATAAAGTGAGCTTGCTATCTGAGACCCGCTACGAATGGGTGGTCTCCGATTTTGCTATTCTCACTGCTGCCGGGGTTACAGTAACCGTATATCCCACTCTCTCAGAACGGACCATAAAATATATTGTTGATAACTCGGATAGTAAAATTATCATTGTGGAGGATAAAGAACAGCTTGATAAAGTGTTCTCTATTCGTGATCAGCTGCCGAAGCTTTCGCATATTATTATTATTGATGATTCCGGAATAGATGGGGAAGAAAATGTGATCACCCTTGAAAAAGCCTATGAGCTCGGCCGACGTTTTGGTGCCGACAATACTGGTATCTATGAAGAAACCTGGCGCAGTGTCAGTCCCGATGATTTAAGTAGCATTGTCTACACCAGCGGGACTACCGGACTTCCCAAGGGTACAATGCTTTCACACTGGAACTGGCGTTTCAACGTATACGCTGTTGTCGATTTGGTTGAATTTAATCCCGGTGATACCCTGTTGGCCTTTCTGCCTCTGGCCCATGTATACATGCGCCTGGTCTATTTTGCTGCTGCCTATTCTGCCGCAACAACATATTTCAGCAAACCTGATACCCTGGCCCAGGATTTGCCGATCATCAGGCCTCACTGCTTTGTTTCTGTCCCCCGTCTTTTTGAACGGGTTCATAATCGCCTGATGGAGACAATTCACAACAGTCCGGCTTTGCGCCGAAGAATATTTCGCTGGGCCGAGGCTGTGGCCATAGAAGTAGGCCAAACCCAGAGCCAGTGGAAAGAGCCATCATCCGGTCTCAAATTTAAGCATCGTCTAGCTGATAAGTTGGTTTTCAGTAAAATCAGGACCCGGATGGGTGTTGATCGGCTCAGGTGGACCTGCTCATCCGGTAGTTCATTGCGAAAAGATCTGGCATTTTTCTTTAACGGCATCGGTATAACCATTATCGAGGGATACGGAATGACTGAAGTTGCCGCCCCCTCGAACCTAAATCCAGTCGGTCGCTTTAAGCCCGGTACTGTTGGACCGCCCCTGGCCGGAGTAAAACAGCGGATTGCCGAAGATGGAGAGATACAGATCAAAGGTGACAACGTGATGATGGGTTACTACAAAATGCCGGAAGAAACAAAAGCTTACTTTACCGCTGATGGCTGGCTGAAAACAGGCGATATTGGCTATTTCGACAAAGATGATTACCTCGTGTTCGGCGAGCGTAAGAAACATATCCTGGTTCTCTCCACCGGAAAAAACATCGCGCCCCTGCCGATCGAAGAGGCGCTTAAAAGGAGCTACATGGTGGAAGAGGCTGTAGTGGTGGGTGATAATGAAAAATATGTTGCCGCGTTGATTCAGCCGACCTACCAGGCCCTGCTTGATTACGCTCGTGAGCATAACTTAGAATTTGATGAAAAGCTTACCGAACTGCGGGAAGCCTCGACTGGGGATATCGTTCCGGTGCGAGTTGATGAAAAGCTGCTCAATAACGAGGAGATCCTTAAAATGTACGAACGCATCGTGGAAAAAGCGAACAAGGATTTCGAATCATACGAACAGGTCAAAAACTTTCGGTTAATTAACGAAGCTCTAACTATGGAAAAGGAAGAACTAACCCCTACCCTAAAAGTTAAAAAGAGCGTAATCAGTGAAAAATACAAAGACCTGCTTAATGATATTTATAGCTGAGCTTTGCCCGGCTATAATAGCCCAGATGATGAAAAGGTAACCAGCTTACCTGGCCTCTCCTTCATTAGTATATTTTGTAGCACTACATATGCTGCCGGTCATGCGACTTTAACTCTACGCTAGAAGAGGACGATTCCAGACTGTGTAAATATGGAGGCTGGTTAACCGGGTTTTGATTAAGACAGGGAAAGGGTGGGGCATTGCTGAATACGTCGGGATCCTGCCATTATAAGCGTTTGTCGCCGTAACCCTGTGTTGTGACAGGTGCCCCGTCAGACTGTTACTGTGAAAAGAGCGTCCCTTTTCGAAGGCATGGAAAAGGCCCTCGACAAGGGACAGGATTATGTCCTGGCGCTTTAGTCCTCAAGTTCATTATATATTTCGGAGATGGCCTGGTTAATAACCGGTTTATAATACTTATAGTAGTTTTGCCTGGAGAGTCGATCGGCTGAATGGGCAATCCTGTTGCGCTTATTCCTGTATTTGCCGCCTGTTTTCATTGCTTCGCATAAAGCGCCATATTTTCCGAATTCTTTGAGGATAACCTGCTCATAATGGGGGAGGTATTTGCTGGCCTGCAGAGGCACAGTTCCTATTTTTGTATTCTGGGGCCGGCTTGGTCTGCGTTCTTCGGTGTAATCAACCCAGTCTTTCATTAAACTTATAATTTCATCCTGTTTTTTCTTGAGAATTATTTTGCGCACAGCTATCTCCAGGATATGCCACCTGGCAAGGTAAGCCATTTCAAAACTTTCTTCAGCCTCGAAACGTTCACTGCGATTATCCTGTTCCTCTTTAAGTTTCAGCAAATCGCTGATCAACTGTTTCCTGCTGAGCATGTTCTCTTCCTCCCCTAATTTGTTTAGGGATTGACTTTTATGATTTGAACTTATCTTCAAGAAAAAGAGAAGGTTTTCCTTTGTTGCACAGCAATTATTACAATAACTCAATGGGCAGGCTCAGTTTTTATTTCATCGATGGAGATGCCCATAGTTTTAGGTGCTTTCTGCCCGATTATAAAAGTCTAATCGATGATTATTCCCGACAATTATTCTGCCATTTCCAGTGGCAGTTTTAAAAAGTTAAAGATGCCAATTGGCCCCAGGGGCTTAACCTGCCTCACAGAGGATATTCTCCATCTGACTGAACAGCATCAGGCTATCCCTGTTGCTGCGCTTTAGGGTCAGTTCAACTCTTAATCATCGTCAAGATAGATTTCTACGAAGTCACCGTGCACCCAGCCTGCTAAACCATCGGGAGTTATAACTTCCAGCCAGATACCTTCGGTGCCGGTTACTTCCAAAACGGTGCCCGAGCTGAGAATATCAATAATAAGATAAGTTATCTCCGGGCCATTTCTTAAGTTCAGGTTGTCGGTTCCGGTACTGACGATAACCTTACCCCCGACTTGCGGAGTTGTTTTTGTTTTCTCCAGCCCTGCAGCATGCTCCAATACTGCTGCAACCCGGTTTAAATCTTCGGGATAAACCAGTTGTTTCAGGACACCGCCGCTTTCGGTATCTTCAATTGTTATTGATACTTCCCGGACAGGGTCTGCAGCAGCGCTAATGTGCTGGTAATAAACAGCCAGCATAAACAGCTCCGAGGCTGCAACCAGGGTTTGGTCGTCCTGCTCCTGGTCTTGGATTACAACCAGGTAAAAATCCTTATAGACACCGTCATAACTTATATCTACCAAATAAGGATATTGTCTCGCATCTTTTATTGCGGCGATTTTCTCTTCCAAATTATTCTCCGCTATCTCAAGTAGTCTATCTCTAACTTCGGCGGTCATAGTGTATGTCAGGGTGTTGTCGACACTCTGCGCAATATCCTCTACACCTTGCTCCTCAATAGCCCAGGCAGTAACTTCTTCAATATTCTTATCGGC
>SLHT01000059.1 GCA_007136055.1 Syntrophomonadaceae bacterium | reverse complement strand
TGGAGACGCTGGTGGAGATCGGTCGGGACTTGCCGGTGGTCTTTCCCATGCATCCGCGGACGCGGAAGAAGATCGCGGATTTCGGTCTTTCGACCGAGGGACTCCGGATCCTCGAACCGCTCGGCTACCTGGAGTTCCTGGGACTGCAGAAGAGCGCCGCGGTCGTGGTGACCGATTCCGGCGGAATCCAGGAGGAAACGACCTACCTCCGGATCCCGTGCATCACCGTCCGTGCCAACACCGAGCGCCCCATCACCGTCACCGAGGGCTCGAACGTCCTCGTCGGACAGGACAGCCTGCGCCTGCGCGAGGAGTTGACCCGGGTCCTCGAAGGAAAGTGGAAACCCCGACGGATCCCCGAGTTGTGGGATGGTAAGGCCGGCGAACGCACGGCGGACGCGGTGCTGCAGCGGTGAAGGGGGGCGAGGGGGGCCAGTGCGACGGTGCGACGGTGGGACGGTGCGACGGTGCGACGGTGCGACGGTGCGACAGTGCGACGGTGGGACGGTGCGACAGTGCGACGGTGCGACAGTGCGACGGTTCGACAGTGCGACGGACGAATCACGAATAACGAGTAACGACTCCCCAAAAAAATGATTTTGCCGTCAATGATTTTGTACGGTTATTTGTTTTTGGGAGGCCACGTAGACCTCCGCCTCCTCGCGGCTAACGACGAAAACGGGCGATCATCGCGAGTTGGATTCTCCCGCACGGGCAACCGAATCACCGGTCACCGATAACCGACCACAAATCATCCGTCAACGCACTCGCCGGCTCGGCAAATGGCCCCTTGACTTGAACAAATTCGAGCCGTATCCTTTCGGTTCAGGTGTAGCTGATCTGCTGAAGTGTGAACGATCTCCTCGGTCTCCCAATTATGGTCACATTGAATGAAATATTGGAGAAACGAGACGAAATCCTCGAGATCGCCAATCGCTACGGGGCCCACGACGTTCGGATCTTTGGATCTGTAGCGTGCAGGGAAACGAGCGAACGGTCGGATGTGGATCTGATCGTTCGGTTCGATTCCGACCGGTCGTTGCTGGACCATGGGGGGCTCATCATGGATCTTCGAGACCTGCTCGACACGAAGGTGGATGTCATCAGTGAGGCTGGTATGCGGCCGCGTTTTCGGAACGCGGTTCTAAAGGAGGCGATAGCCCTGTGAGATCAGACTACCTTCTTCTTGCTGATATGCTTGAGGCGATCGATGAGATTCTTGCTTCGGCGCCGGGAAGCAGGGAGGAGTTTGACAATGATAAGTTTCGCCGTTCCCACCTGTTGCGGTATATTCAGATTGTAGGGGAAGCGGCGTGGCGGTTGTCTGCGGAAACCAAGGCGGCGAATCCGGACGTTCCGTGGCGTGAGATTGCCGGTATGCGACATGCCATCGTCCATGACTACTTCGAGGTGGATTGGAATGAGGTTTACAATGTGACGGTACGAGACATTCCGATGCCGCGAGAACCGGTTGAGAGAATTTGCAATTCGGCAAGATTCAGGGAGCCGGATGAAAAATGATTCTGCCGTCAATGATTTTGCCAAAAAACACAGAGCAGAAGGTTGTCTGCTGTCCGTTGTCGGTTGTCGGTGCGCCGAACGAATCCCGAATCACCAATTCCTTAAGTGTCAAATAAGCGTCCTTAAGCGGTTAAAAACCAGAGCCAAAGCCAGGGAGCCGGCTTCGCCGGTGACCGCTTAATCACGCCTATTGAACGCTAACCCTATGCTCTGTTAAGCGGAACCGCTCAAGCCTTCCTCGTAGCGACCGGGTTTACCCCGGGAGATTCTGGCTTCACGAGTAACGAATCACGAGCCTGCCAATCCCATGAAAAAATCCGCATCCAAAGACCCCAAGGCCCCGGGCCACTCCTGGAGCGACCTGGAGCTGATCGATCTGGGCCACTACCTCAAGGTCATCCGGGAGCGCTGGCTGCTCGCCCTGGCGGTTTTGGTCACCGCGGCGGCCCTGGTCGGCTACTACCTCTTCAGCAAGCCCCCCGTGTACGAGGCCTCGGCGGTCCTTCTGATCGAGCCGACCAAGGAGCGGGTGCTCGACATCGACGAAGTGGTCGACACCAGCCTGCACGGACGCGCCGACACCCTCCTGCACACCCACGTCGAGCAGTTGCGCTCCTCGAGTTTCCGCCGGCGGGTGGCCGGGATGTTCGAGGAACCCGAGCGGGAAAAGATCCTCGCGCCGTATCTGGAGAATGCCGCTCCCGAGGACCCGCCCCCCTCTTTGCCGAGGATCCTTGAGAAGCGCGTCGAGGTGTCCCGGATGGGATCGGACACCTACCTGCTGCAGATTGACGTGCGCCACGGCGATCCCGGGGCCGCCGCGCTGATCGCCGACAGGTATGCCGGCGAGTACATCCACTACCTGCTCGAACGTAGCAGCGCCAGCAACAACCAGGCGATCATCTTCCTCAACCGCCAGGCCGAGGAAATCCGGGCGGAAGTCGAAAAGATGGAGGAGGACCTGCAGGACTACCGGGAGAAGCACAACCTGGTGTCGATGGACGAGTACCAGGACAACGTCGGGGCCCGTGTCAGTCAGTTGAGCCGCGCCCACACCGAGGCCCGCATCCGCCGGGTCGAGCTGGAAACCGTCCACGACGACATCGAGCGCTACCGGGACAACGCCGGGGACCTCCTCGAGATCGAGGAGATTGTGGCTTTCGGCTCGCTCAGGGATCTGATGTCGCAACGGGAGCAACTCGAATCCAAGCGCGTCGTGCTCTTTGAGGAGTTCCTCGAACGCCACCCGCGCATGATCGAGAACGAACGGTCGATCGAGCAGGTGGAGAGCCGCCTGGAACGGAACATCGAGCGGGCGGTGGCCGAGTTCCGCAACCGCTTGGAGAACGCCCGGGAGCGGGAGATACGCCTCCAGGAGAACCTGGCCGAGGCCGAGGCGGAGTCCCTCCGCATGGACCGGGTCGCCGGGGAGTACAACGTCCTGCGCCGCAACCTCGAGACCACCCGGCGCACCTACGACCAGATCCTCGAACGGCTCAACGAGACCAGCATCGCCAGCCAGCTCGAAAACACCAATATCCGCGTCGCCGATTCGGCGGTCGTCCCGGATAAGCCCGTCGAGCCCAACGCCAGGCGGATCGCCCTGATGCTCCTTTTCCTCGGCGGATTCCTCTTTGTCGGGGTTCCCGTCGGCCTCGACGCAATCGACAGCCGGATCCGGAGCTGGGCGGAGGTCGAGGGCTTCATCAACCACACCCTCGTCGGCGAGATTCCGCTCTTCCGGAAAGTCCCCGAAAAGGACCGGGCCGTCGTCGTGGCGAACGAGAAGGACGACAACGCCGCCGAGGCCTTCCGCTCGGCCTACAGCCAGATGGAGCTCAGTTCCAAAGTCGAGCTGCCCAAGGCGCTCATGATCACCAGCACCCTCCCGGAAGAAGGGAAATCCCTCGTTGCGGTCAATCTCGCCCACGCCTATGCCGGACACGGCAATAAAACCCTCCTGGTCGACTGCGACTTCCGCCGTCCCACCCTGCACCGGCTGCACGAGCTCAAAAACGACCTCGGGCTCCTCACCTGGCTGGAGGAGCGAACCGATCCAGCCGGCGATCCGCGCGAGGACCCACGCCTGGGCATCGTCCAAATCGACAAAAACCTCGACCTCCTGCGCGCGGGCGGCCGTTCCAAGAAACCGACCGAGTACTTCGACGACGACACCTTTGCGCGCCTGATCAAAACCCTGCGCAGCCACTACACCCTCCCGGTCCTCGACACCAGCCCGGCCGGCATCTTCCCGGACAGCCTTTCGCTCTCCAAGCATATCGACGAAATCCTCTATATCCGCTGGTTCAACAAGATCCCCCGCCAGCAGGTAAAGAAGATCCTGGACCGTCTCCAGCAGACCGATGCCGAAGTCGCCGGCATCCTCCTCAACGGCATGCCCGCCCGCAAACGCGGCGCGTACTACTACTACGGCTACGGCTACTACAACCAGTCCAAGTACAAAAAGTACTACGACGACGACAAAGTGGCGTAGGGCAGGGGGGAGGAGTTGTCGGTTGTCAGTTGTTGGTGGGACGGTGCGCCAGACGAATCACGAGTAACGAATCACCCATCTCCCCGTAGGGATGCCGCTCGCCGGCATCCGCCGACCCATACCAGTCACGAATAACGAATAACGGCCTGATTGGCGGAAACCTCGTCAGGCCGGGCCGAGAATTCACGCTCGATCTTGATGCCGGCTCCTTCAGGCTCACCTGCCTCGATGTCCCCCCGACCAAGGTACGTTTTTCAATTGAAGACGTCCGCGAACCCCTTGTCGCCTTTCGCCACGAAGACCGCTAATTGGCCGGTATCGAAGTGAGAAAGCAGGAGAAAAGAATAGAGGAATTGAAGTCTGACCCCGTTCCGGCTTCCGATTGAGCGAGCCGGAGAATCCGGGATCGCCGGGAATATTCTCTTTGCCTGACAAACCAATCCCGAATCCCCGTGGCGACCGGGTTTACCCCGGGAGATGCCGGGCGGGTCGCTGTATGGGGTCGTTGATTTTCAGCTCACGGGTCGGAGAACAGGCGCAGCTTCCGATCGGCTCCGTCATCTTCGAGGATTTCCCGCGGAATCCTCCCCTGCTCGGACTCTCCACCGGGAAAAGTCCCGGGGTTTTCGTGCTCCCATCGCACCAGATCGCGGACATTTTCAAACGAAGGCTCAATCGCGGCCTGGCGATCCAGCCAGCGAAGCAATTCCGGTCCACTCAGGTAAGGACTTTCAAGGGTATCGACAACCCGTTCGCGGGACGCCTTCATCTCAAGGTGAAGATTGTTAAGCGTATTTCGGGGCGCTTCCGAATAGGATATGTTTTTTCCCAAATGCAGCAAGCGGACACCCGACAGGTGACGCAACACCGGATCCTTCAGGTTTTCTCTCTCCTCCCCGATCCTCGCCTCAACCGCATCCCACGACAGTTCTCCGTCCTTCCACCCGACCACAGCCAGCATGGGGTGGGAGGTTTGCCACCCGCCGATAAAAAAACGGGTTTCCGGAAACACCTCGAGGAAGGTTCCGACTATGCTGGCCAAGTGCTCTTCGCGCAACTGGAAGAGTGGCAACCATTGAGCGAACACCCCGCCCGAACGCAGGGACCTCCGTACCGCCCGAAAATGCTCGCGACTGTAAAGCCGCGCCTCCCCCGGCCCCCATGGCAGGAAGAGATCGCCGATCACGACGTCAAACCGGTCTTCGCTTGCCACGATTCCCAGGCGCGCGTCCTCCCGGAGAAGGCTTACGCGGGGATTGCGATGCAGGGCGCCGTTTTCTTCCGAAAAGAAGTTGCGGGATGCTTCCAGGACCGACTGCGATATTTCGAAGGCCACGATTTCCTCCGGCGCCGTCTGGCGCGTGGCCGCGGCCGGAGTCATGCCGGTGGCCACGCCGAGAAACCCGACCTTGCGCGGAGAGGGATGGAGAAGGAGCGGCAAATGTCCCTGACGCT
>SLHT01000180.1 GCA_007136055.1 Syntrophomonadaceae bacterium | reverse complement strand
AGTGAGTCATGCCCGACGCAGAGTCCTAAAATAATCTTTAACTCTACCCCGGCCTCGTTTAATAGCCTGGCCTGTGCCACAGGGTTGCACATGGCTTCATAGCGGCCGGGTCTGACCTTATCTTCTTCAGCAAGCCCCAGTGTTTCTTTAGGGACTGACCCTGATTTACAAACAACAGAAATCATTTTAAAGCCATTTTGAGTCATAATGTCATTAAATCGATTTGCTTCCCGGCGCAGGCCGATACAATAAGCGAGGCCAATTCGGTTGTAGTTTTCCCGTCGTGCAAAAGCGATTATTTCTTCAATCCTGGTCCAGCTGCAGTAACCTTCAGCTTCTACATGTGCCGCAGTGCAGGCAAACTTTTGAACGATTTTATCCTGATATTCATGCAAGGTGTTTTCCAGCAGATTGTTCTCGTTGATCATCGGGCAGTTATCCGGCGCTTTTTCTTTCAGGCCTCTGCTGCAGGCCAATGTTTTACAGAGTGCGCATGAGGGGTCTTTGAATTGTTCAGACATGACATCACCTTCCCTTTGCTTTAGTTAATCATATGTCAGGTTAGATGTTAATAATACTTTCGAGATAAGGCCACCAGAAACGGGCAGCAAGGGCTACGACTACTATGCTTACAAGGGTTAGGGGCACCCCGGCTTTAATAAAGTCCAATGCGTTTAGCTTTCCTGTTCCATACACTATGACCCCCGGCATGGTCTGTATGACCAGGATAAAGCCCAGGAGACCGGATGCCCCTGTAATCAAGGCCCAGTATAAGGGGTTTATGCCCGCGCTGGTGCCCAGTTCTAAAACCATGGGCACCATAATAATAATCAGGGTTGCTACATTGCCGATAAATAGATGATAAAAATGCACCAGGCCACCCATCAGGATGAACCCGATCAATGAAAAAGTAAAGACAACAGGAATAATGCTGTCAGGGAAAAAGACAGAGGCCATATAACCTGCAGCTCCTGTATTGATAAAAACCATGCCCATGGATAGGTTGGTTCCGACCATCAAAACGTTGCCCCAGTTTATTTTTAAGAGTTTATCCCAGGCAATGAAACCGACTCCCGGCAGGGCCATGAGGATTACAGCCAGTATAGCAGGGATGAAGGGCGGCCAGCCGTGTACAAAGTCAGTCATCCATAGGGTGACGGTTATGAACAGGATAGCAATAAGTCGCCTTTCGCCGGCAGATAACGGACCGAAATCCTCCAGTTTTTGTTTTAGAAAAGCGACACTCTGGGCGGATTTGCCTTTATTGCCGGTTGGAAAGGCCACCGTTAAAATAAACCAGGTACAGGGGATCAGGGCCAGGCTTATTGGTGCGAAGTAAGTCAGCCACCGGGTGTAAGTCATTTCGTAGCCTAAGTTGGCAGATAATAAGTCTGCCGTGATTACATTTCCGATTGCTCCCGGCAGTACGGCCAGGGCTGTTACATGTGTGCCATAGGCCAGGCCCAGGAGCAGCATCTTGTGGACCTGCGGGGGGCTCCCCGTTTGAACCAGGTTTTTGCCCAGGGTGTATATGATCGGAAGCAGCAGGGTGGCTTTTACGGCTGTGGCCGGGACAAAAAGGGCTAAAATTTGCAGGGTGATCAGCAGGGCCATCAGACTGCCCCGCGGAGAAGCGCCAAACTTGAGAATAGTATGGTATGCCGCCCTTTCGCCCAGGTTTGTGTTGCTGATGCCCCGGGCGATCATCAACCCGGCCAGGATCAAAAAAGTTGCCCCCGAGCTAAATCCGCTTAATACGATTTCAGTAGTGGCCGCTCCTGTAACCATTAGCCCGAAAATAATGATTAAGCAGGTCAGGGCCAAAGGGAGGGGCTCTAATACCCAGAGTAAAACGCCTGCAATGATAACAGCCAGGGCTGCGCCCATTTCCTGTCCCAGGGCAGGCACAGCTAGGCGGTAGAGCAGAAGAAAGCAAACCAACGTTACGCTTACGCCGATGATTTGTTTTTTGGATACGGTATTGATAGCACCATCATCTTTACTGATAAAAATCAACTGCCTGAAATATATTTAATAATATAGTATTTGACCTTGCAGCCGGAAATTCCTACAAGGCTGTATAAAAAGTCTGTGTTTTGGAAAAAGAATACCAACCTTCTAAAGGTTGGTATTCTCTATAGGCCTGTTAATGCGGAAAGCTTTTTAAATTGCACCCTGTACGTTGAAACTAATTAGCTTTAATTGAAAATGCTCCCGTCAGGCTCTTGAAGATCTCTTTAACTGAAAGGATTTCTTTTATTTTAAAAACGTTTTGGCCTGAAAAGACAACCCCCTGGTCAATGTGACCCAGGCGGCTGTTTTCAAGGGCTTCAAGAATACAGTATTCCCGTGAGCATACCTTGAGGCAGTCATCGCAGCTTATATCCGGGCTTTCCCCACGAGCAAGTGCTTCTGAAAAAACA
This sequence comes from Syntrophomonadaceae bacterium, assembly GCA_007136055.1. Classification (GTDB taxonomy): domain Bacteria; phylum Bacillota; class Dethiobacteria; order DTU022; family DTU022; genus T3SED10-7. Next base: position 3,074 of record SLHT01000180.1, on the reverse strand, counting down.
TTTCGGATTGCCCGGCCGGGCAGCCCGACGGGACTTTTGATGATCACGACATCTTCCTCGCGGGCGCTTAAGTAATGGGTTTTAAAAGAATCTGCTACGGTGCATTCTTTGCTTAAGACAAAGCGGGTCGCCATCTGGACTCCATCTGCTCCCAGGCTCATCATCTCCGCAATATCACTTTCGCAAGTGATTCCTCCGGCAGCGATAACCGGTATCTTGACGGCACTTTTAATTTCGGGAACAATTTCAGCAGTTGACAGTTCTGTGCCCAGGTGACCGCCTGCTTCGAAGCCTTCGGCTACAACAGCGGCAGCACCGTATTTTTCTGCAATCCTGGCCAGTCTCGAAGTAGAGACAATCGTTAGAATAGGGATTCCTGCTTCCTTGCCCCAGCTGAAAATGTCTCTTGAGAAGCCGGCTCCGGAAACAACCAGGTCCACTTTTTCCTGCAGGGCTGTTTTAACCAGTTCGGCAAAATTGCGCACGGCAAACATCACATTTACGCCGATAGTGCCATTATTTGCAATCCGCCTGGCTTCCCTGATTTCAAGGCGCAGTTCATCAACGGTCATTCCAGTAGCGGCGATGATCCCGATTCCTCCTGCACAGGCTACCGCACCTGCTAAGGGCGCTGTAGATACCCTGACAGCCATGCCTCCCTGGATAATGGGGTATTTTAGCCCAATGTTTTTAAAAATGTTTAACATTACATTAACCTGCCTTAGATTTGACTTAACTGCAGTTATAAGCCTTTATGATTAGCAAGCGAAGCGGATCCGCTGATTAATAATGCTTATGTTTCTTTTTATAACTGCTTCGTCCCGTACTACTGCCCGGTTTTTGGCGATGGCTCTTACGGCTGCGTTTATCAATATGTTTTGCTCTTTTTGTAGGCCAGGGTTCTTCTGCCGAAATTTTTACCGGTGTGAGATCAGGTTCCTTAGTCAATAATTTCAAAGCTGCGGCCAGCATAGATGTCGCGCTGGTATTCTCGATCAGTTCGCCGGCTAACTCTTTATACTGCAAGTGCCCTCCATTTTCAATAATCTGTATCAGTTTATCAGCTATAAGGCGCTGTTGCCCTTCAATTGCTTCATTAATTGTCGGGACAGGCTTGCGGGTTATTTTCTTTTTTATGGAACGCTCTATATGTTCAAGATGGTTGATTTCCCGGTGCGATACAAATGTTACAGCTATTCCGGGTTTGCCAAGCCGGCCTGTTCGTCCGATACGGTGGACATAACTATCAGGATCCTGGGGGATATCAAAATTGTAGACATGGGTAACAGAGCCGATATCCAGACCCCGGGCGGCTACATCCGTAGCGACCAGGATTTCAGTGGACATGTTTTTAAATTTACGCATTACACTGTCTCTTTTGGCCTGGGTCAGGTCTCCGTGAATAGCTTCCGCTGAATAGCCCCGTTTATTTAGCCCTTCAAGCAATTCATCTACGCGCTTTTTTGTTCTGGCGAATACTATAGCAGCCTCAGGTGAGTGAAGATCCAAAAGCCTGCACAAAGCATCGAACTTTTCCTTTTCATGGGTCTGGTAATAGTACTGTTCTGTATTGGGTACCGTTATATCCTTTGCCTTCATTCTGACAAATTCAGGGTTACGCATAAATTTCCGGGCCAGGTCCTGAATCGGCTGAGGCATGGTAGCTGAAAAAAGCATGGTTTGACGTTCAGGAGGGACATCGGTAAGGATTTTTTCAATATCCTCTCTAAAGCCCATATTTAACATTTCGTCTGCCTCATCCAGGACTACAACCTTAAGCTGCTGCAGCCGGATTAGCTTCCTGCGCATATGATCCATCAAGCGGCCGGGTGTGGCTACTATGATCTGTGGCTTTTTCTTCAGGGCCTTTATCTGCCGTTCAATATCCTGTCCTCCGTAAATAGGAAGTGCTCTGATATTTTTAAACTGACCGAGAGTGTTAATCTCTTCAGCTACCTGGACGGCAAGTTCCCTGGTCGGGGTAATGATCAGACCCTGAATATAGCTTTGATCCTCTATACATATTTCAATCATAGGGATCCCGAAAGCGGCGGTTTTGCCAGTTCCAGTCTGGGCCTGCCCGATAATGTCACTGCCGGTCATGGCTATCGGTATGGCCAGATCTTGTATGGACGTTGTTTCTTCAAAACCCATACTGGCGGTGGCTCTAATGACTGCATCGCTTAATCCAAATTGATAAAATGTTGACATAAAATTGATCCTTTCAACTGCTTTCTATTGCTTTTTTACAACAATTATTTTGTTTTCTAACCTATTTAGAGCCAAAGTAAGGGCATTTCCATAACGACCGGAAATGCCCTTACTTGATCTTTAAGTTCTTGTTCAGTTTATCCTATTGGGGGATAACGTTGGCAGCCTGTGGACCGCGGTCGCCTTCGACAACTTCAAACTCTACAGTTTGACCTTCATCAAGCGTCTTAAATCCTTCGCTCTGGATTGCAGAGAAGTGAACAAAAACATCTCCGCCTTCTTCTGTTTCGATGAAACCGTACCCTTTATCAGGGTTAAACCATTTTACTTTTCCTTGCATTTAATTAATTCTCCTTCATTTTAGAATGAATCAAAAAGCGGAAGTATTGTCAAACCCTTATTCCCCATCCCAAGCATAGGTATTAAGACAGCTTGCTTTTCCGTCTTCTCAATACTGTAGAATACTTTAGCACATTTGAAAGAATATTGCAAGGGAATTAAATATTAAGCCATTTGCGTTGCATCCATTTTTTATACAGAAAATCATTTTATCCAGCAAGCTCAGCCTACAGAACACAAATTAATGCAAAAAATATCGTAGGCCGGGCCACTTAACCCGGTTAATTCAACAAATTTCTGAACAACAAGCGATTTTAGAGACACCTCACCCCTGTTTTCATCTGGTTAAAATCATTAGTTTATCTATGCCACCAGGCTACGCATCTTGTCCGGTTGTTTTTCTTTGATCCGGCCTACAGCCATGGCCAGCATTACACACAGCGCCAGGCCAACTCGTAGTTGCATCTTTTTTTGACCGCGAATAAAGTGCCTTTCAAACCCGAAAGAAACATCAAGCCTGCTGT
>SLHT01000243.1 GCA_007136055.1 Syntrophomonadaceae bacterium | reverse complement strand
TATTGGGGGATAATTTATTTAAAGATGACAAAAGATTTTTGGAAATATCAAAAACCTGTGATTTGATGCCAATTGCCGATGATATGGCGCTTTGTCATCCTTCTTTGCAACGCAATGACAAAAAGTTATGGCTGGAAGATGCGGAAGAGGGCTGGTTTGTCCGCGTTGATCATATCAATGAATATGGCATAGATCCGGAACTGGAAAAATTAACAGCAGTTCCTCCGAAACCGCTGCTTTTCCTGAATATTGATACGGTGCCGGGAGGCAGGGCCATGATATGGGATCATATATATGATGAACCCGGCAAGCCATGCCCCAATCCAAGAGTTATTGTGCCCCGGGATATTGTACCGGGTATTATTTCAGAGCCGGTAAGTATTGACATCAGAAGCATTGGACTGCGCACTCCTCCATGTACTGCCGAAGAGCCCAATTATGGCATCGTGGGACTTATGCATGTCTTGCCTCCTGCTCTTGCCTGGCTGTGGCGGTTGGTCGCTCCGCGAGGTCATGCAAATCCAAGCATTATTCAAACTGAGGGCATAAGCAGTGAAGGGGTAGGCAGTTATTGGCCATTTGCTACCGGTAAAAAGGTAACACAAGCCAATCTTTTGTTGGAACAAATTGTGCAAACTCCCGAAGTACAATATATTTTAACTCCAAATCAAAACATTGGCGCCTGGAAAACGGGTTTTATGCCACAGTGGATAGCCCGGGATTATCTGGCCAGAAAAGGCAATGCCAAATTCAGCAAGGAGCAAATTGTTCCCGCCAGGTGTAATGTATTAGGTTATGCCCTTAAATTCATGACTTTTGAAGGCCGTACCATACCACCCTGGATGTTGCAGGTTGAGCTGCAAAGAGAAGTCGGAGATGAAGGATATGACAAAGGTGCTGAAATTTTACTTGAATTCTTCCACAGGATGCTGAATAATTTCATGGAACCGGAACTTGACGATCTTGGCAGGAAAATCATAGAATGCTGCCTTGATAACGGGTCAGTTGAGGACTATGAGAAACTCATTCATAGCTGATAGATAGCACAACGCAGCTAATAAAAAATCAGAAGTGTTCTTTTCAAAAAATGGTTTTGTAAAAATCACGCATCAGGTATACGACCATGAAAATTCCGATGCTCTCTCTTATCTTTCTCCTGCTGCTATTTTTTGCGGTCGCATCTCAGGCACTCGCACAACCGGCCGACAAGGTCTTCACGAACGCCTACGTCTGGACCGTCGACGAGGAACAACCCGTCGCCGAGGCCATCGCCATCCTGGACGGGAAAATCCTTGCCGTCACATCCGCGGAGCAGATCCGGCTGCACATCGGTCCGGATACCCGGGTCATCGATGCCGGGGGAAAGCTCATCCTCCCGGGATTCATCGACAACCATACCCATTTCACCAGCGGCGGATTCCAGCTGCAGAGCATCGACCTGCGGCATGCACAGACGGAGGAAGAATTCGCCGTGCTCATCGGGTAATGGGCCAGACGCAACCCGGGGCGCTGGATCACCGGTGGCACCTGGAACCATGACAACTTCCCCGGGGGCAACCTGCCCACCCGACAGCTGATCGATCCCTGCACTCCGGAGACACCCGTCTTTGTGCGGCGGTACGACGGCCACATGGGACTGGCGAACAGCTACACGCTTCGGATGGCCGGCATTACGCGCGAGACGCCGGATCCCCCCGGAGGACAGATCGTACGGGACCCGGAAAACGGCGAACTCACCGCGCGCGTATACGCCATCCTCCCCTTTTCGCGGTGGGAACATCTCGCAGAAACCGGCATCCAGGCGCCTTTCGGCAATGATTTCGTCCGGGTAGGCGGCCTCAAGGCCATGGCGGATGGTTCCCTCGGCTCCTCGACTGCGCTTTTCTTCGAACCCTACACTTCCGATCCCACGACGCACGGCCTGCCGAGTGATGTCCTGGGCGACCGCCGGCTGGAAGAATGGGCGATGGCCGCCGACAAGGCCGGACTGCAACCCGTCATCCATGCCATCGGGGACAGCGCCAACAGCCTTATCCTCGATTTGTACGAGCAGATCATCCGGGAGAACCCGAAGCGGGACCGCAGGTTTCGCATCGAACATGCCCAGCATATCCATCCGAAGGACTTCCAGCGGTTTGCCGAGCTGGGGGTCATTGCGTCGGTGCATCCCTTCCATGCTATCGATGACGGGAGATGGGCTAAAGGGCGCATCGGTCACGAGCGATGCAAGACAACCTATGCCTTCCGAAGCTTCCTGGACGCAGGTGCGATCATGAGTTTCGGCAGCGACTGGACGGTCGCCCCGCTCAACCCGCTCCTCACCATTTACGCCGCGGTCACCCGACGCACCCTTGATGGAGAGCATCCCGGTGGATGGTTCCCGGACCAGAAAATCACTGTCAGGGAGGCGATAAGGGCACAGACCCTTTCGAGCGCTTATTCTGCTTATGATGAAGGCCGGCTGGGATCCATCACCGTCGGCAAGCTGGCGGATATTGTCATGCTGTCTGACAATATACTTGAAATCGATCCGGCCAGAATTATGGATGCTACAGTCGAAATGACCGTGGTGGGAGGCATCATCGTCTATCCGGAAAAGTGAAGGCGGTGCGCGAGATGATCGAAGCCGGATGTATCGAACACTTTTAAAAATTCATCATGATGCCAAAAGCAAACCGGGAGTTGTGCGAGTAATCAAACTCCTCGGAACTCATAAGCCGGGTAAACCGGTACTCAACAAAGGGGTTCAATACGGGGAGAATGGGAAGCCGGAGCCCGCCATACAGATTCCAGTAGATACTGTCGTCGCTCAAACTCAGTCCCTGAGGGGCAGATTGTTCGGCATCAAAACGCTCTTTTCCCAGGCCCACACCGGCATAGGGATGCAGCAGGCCAAAACTGATACCGCCGGTGGCAGCAATCCCGTAATCATAGACATCCAGTTCTGTCGGAAGCTGTATATCTCGGTATGAGCTGACACTTTCGGAAAAATAGCTGAAATGGGCGCGAAGTTTAAAATCCAGCAACGGAACACCTGACAGAATACTGCGTTCCAGGCGAAGGCCAAAGCCTTTTTCAGGATTCGAATCCCGAACTTCATACGATGCCCCAATGCCCCAGGATGACCTGGCTTGTGCGTCGCTGACAGACAACAGAATCCATAGAAACAGAAATGCGGTCAGAATGTTCCGGAGCGGTATCATCATAATTTTCATGGATTTGCTTTTAGAGTTTACGGTTTGTATGGTTGATATCAGTGGCACTCACAAATGTAGGGAATTCTTTCTCGGAATGGAACCGTTTATCGTTTCACGTTTAACAGCTAAGGTTCGAACAAGTCCGGCAGACGATCGGAAGCGATGACAATCGTCCAAAATCTAATGACAGGTGTCCGAGATCTATTGACAGGTGTCCGGATGGGATGCTGACATCCGGATGAAATGACAGGCGGTTTGATGGTATGTAAGACGTGTGTATGACTTATCATCAGCTTCTGAAATAAACATTGTTGAGTATTTACTCATGTATTCATATATTACGGTCGCATTTGTTTCTGCGGGTGTTTATTTTCCGCAGAATACCGAAAACGAACTGTGATGGGTTGCTATCGAAGCACGCTGTTCCATCACACTTAAATATGATAAAACGCGAACACCAGCATTCTGCAGGCATTCCAAAGTTATTCTTGTTATGACCGTCATCTCCACAAAACTGCGTGCAAGGCTCCTTGACGCCCTGGCGCATCCCAACCGTATCCGCGTTCTTGAAGCGATCCGAAGCGGTCACACCTGCAGCTGTGAAATTGCGCCTGACCTCAATCTGGAACAGTCGAATTTATCCCGGCACATGAAGATTTTGGTCGACAGAGGCATTCTGATCCCGGAGCGCGACGGGGTCAGGATCAACTACCGTATCGCCGACGATGAAATATACCATATGCTGGATCTGGCCGGCGAGCTGGTGCGCCGTGCTGCCGAGCGGAACATTCTCGAAGAAGAAACCGAATAACTGTTACCACCATCCACTTCAACCACGCAAGACCGATAAACATCCCAAAGCGGACCTCCCTGAATATCATTCTTCCTGATTTATGAGTATTTGTTCATTGATACAAAATAATTGCTGAACCAATCACATATCCTTCGACACGTGCATATCCTTCAACACGTGCATATCCTTCAACACCTGTGTGTTCTTCAATACGCATACATTCTTAAACATCCGCACATTTTTCAACATCCTGCAACATCATTTCAACCATGTCACTGATCATTGACCTTATTACTTCGGGATTGGACTCCCTGCAATACTACATCCTGAAACACACGCTCACCTGCCTGCTGCCGGCATTCTTTCTTGCGGGCGCCATGGTCACGTTTACAAATCGTGAAGCCATCCTTGACCTGCTGGGAGAACAGGCAAACATCATAAAGTCATTCACCCTCGCAGCAGCAGCCAGCTTCCTGGTGGCAGCCTGTTCCTGCACGGTCATCCCTGTGGCGGCCGGGCTCTATTTCGCCGGTGCCGGCGTCGGTGTGGCATTCATCATTTTGTGGGTCGCTCCCGCTGCCAATGTGCTGGCGCTGGTATACACGGGAACCATTCTGGGGGCTGAAATGGTGACCGTGCGCATCATATCGGCCCTGCTGGTCGCTTTTGTGGTCGGACTGGTCATGCGCACCGTGTTCGGCCATGAGCACCGGGACGCAAGCAAAGCAGCAGGGCAGCCCGAACACACACAGGATTCAACGAAATCTCTTGCAAATGCACAGGAATCCACGGAATCCCGTCCCCGCATCATCGGTCGTGTCGAATTCGGACTAATCGGCCTGGTCCTTCTAAGCCTTTTGGCGCCCAACTACCTGGTTCAGGAAGGGCCCTATCTGCACAAAATTCTGGTGTGGGGCGCAGCCACCCTCGCCGCAGCGCTTTATGCCTGGCGAATGATCGCGTGGTCGCGGCTGGAGCTTTGGGTGCGCGAGACCTGGTGGTTCATCAAGGTCATTTTCCCGCTGCTTCTCGGCGGGGTGTTTCTGGTCGGGGTTATTCAGGCTGTCCTTCCGGAGCAATGGGTGCAGGACTGGCTGGGCAGCAACACCATACTGGCCTCTTTTCTGGCTACGCTGATCGGTGCCGTCAGCTACTTTGCCACCATGACCGAAGCTCCGTTTGTGGATGCGCTGATGGGCATGGGCATGGGTTATGGTCCGGCCCTGACCCTGCTGCTGGTCGGACCCGGCATCAGCCTGCCCAACTGGCTGGCCATTGCCCGGATTTTCGGCGTCAAAAAGGCGATGGTTTATGTACCGACCATCATTGTGCTCGGCACCCTTGTCGGCTGGTTTTTCGGGAATTTCATCCTGTGATTTCCATTGCCGGCACAAATGGCACTATGGGTTGCAATACACACATTAACGTCAACAAACAGGCAGCACACTTCAACAAACAGGCAGCACACTTCAACAAACAGGCAGCACACTTCAACAAACAGGCAGCACACTTCAACAAACAGGCAGC
>SLHT01000239.1 GCA_007136055.1 Syntrophomonadaceae bacterium | reverse complement strand
GCCCCTGCACATGATTCCAGCCGGCGGCGACTCCGGCCTGTGGACCCCGGATAACATGTTTACCGCCTGCATAGTGCTCGACTATACTGATCTGGCTTCTGAATCTGTTTCCGCTGGCGACCTTGAACAAAAAGAGGAAATAATATGGGGTTACAGAAAACCTGCTTCCGGGCTTGCTTGGACTGTTCTGCTCAAAACTAAAAATTCCCTGCAGGAAGAGTTCGATTTTTCTTTTACCTATCTCGACCGGACAGGGGCATCCTACCTGGCTGAAAAAGAACTGGCCGGTATCGGCATTGATGCGCTCGGCATAGAGCGCAACCAGCCCAACCATGAAACCCACAAAACCCTGCTGGGAGCGGGCCTATGGATCCTGGAAGGACTCCGCCTGGCTGAAGTGCCGGAAGGTAAATATATGCTTGCGGTCATGCCTTTGAAGATAAAGGGAGTTGAAGCGCTTCCGGCCCGGGCGGCACTTCTGAACGCAGACATTTTTTTAGCAAATAAATAATTATAGTTGGGCAGGAGGGCTTATAATCTATGGAACTGGTCCGACTGGGCAAAACTGATTTAAGGGTCACCCGCATGGGGTTCGGCGCCCTGCCGATCCAGGCGGTTGACCGTGACAGCGCCGTGGAAGTAGTTCGTTATGCTTATCAAAAAGGGTTCAATTTCTATGATACGGCCAGGGGCTACACGACCAGCGAGGGCGATCTGGGCCGGGCCCTTAAAGGCTTTGGCAGCGAAGTTATCGTAGCCACCAAGGCTAAATATAAGGATATGGAACAGCTCGATAAAAGCTTCAATACCAGTTTCGATAACCTGCAGCGGGATTATATCGACCTGTTTCAATTTCACATTGTCAACTATGATCATGAGCTCGAAGAAATCCTGAAAAAAGGCGGCCCCCTGGAATACCTTGAGGAACAGAAGAAAAAAGGCAGGCTGCGCCACGTCGGCATTACTTCCCACCGGCCAAAAATGATGTTAAAAGCCCTGCCCACAGGTAAATTCGAGACGGTGCAGATACCCCTGAACTATATTGAAGATGAACCGCTTGATGAACTGATTCCCCTGGCCCGGTCCCTGGATATCGGTATTATTGCCATGAAACCGATTGCCGGCGGGGTTTACACCAGCAACCGGGCGGCAATCAGGTGGATCCTGCAGCACCCCGGTGTTGTTCCCATCCCCGGCATGTGCCGGATCGGGGAAATAGATGACAACCTGCAGGCTCTCGATGCCCCGATAACCGAGGCCGAGATTAACCGGCTTGAAGCAGATAAAAAGGAACTCGGCACGGTGTTCTGCCGCCGCTGCGACTACTGCATGCCCTGCCCCAACGAAATCGAGGCTTCATTTATCGTCCGTTCGGGCATGATTTTCAAGCGTGCGGGTTGGGATAAGATGGAACAGAGCCACATAGATTCCTTTACTAAGGGGCTTGCCTGCACTCAGTGCGGTGACTGTGCCTCGAGATGCCCCTACGAACTGCCCCTGACCGACATGGTTATTGATGAAAGCAGGGCTATGCTGCGCAAAGGTGTCGAACAGGGCTTGATTACCGAAGACGAGTTCCGGGAGAAACTGAACGCAGCCGGGTTGAACGAAGGCGAAGGCTGAGAAAGCTGGTAAAATATAAGAGCACAAAGAGAGAGCACTGAAGATTCACCAATCAAACAGTAAAGGATGCCCCATGATATGGAACTGACAGCACTTCACCTGGCAGGCATGGTCCTGGCCCTGCTCGTCATCTTTGGGATTGGCATATATTCGGGCAGCAAGGTAAAAAACTCTGTTGATTTTTCGGTCAGCGGGCGTAAGGCCGGCTCCTTTTTGGTTATGGGTACCATTCTCGGCACCCTGGTCGGCGGGGCTTCAACAATCGGCACTGCCCAGCTTGCTTATCTCTACGGGTTCTCGGCCTGGTGGTTTACATTAGGCGGTGGTATCGGTTGCCTGATTATTGCTGTATTCCTGGTTAAACCGATGCGGGAAACCAAATTTGAAACTATTCCCCGCTTTATATCCTCAAGTTATGGTATAACTGCCGGGGTTATGGCTGCTCTCTTTGTCTCCCTGGGAATGTTTATTAACATTATGCCTCAGGTGTTTTCTTCCATGGCCCTGCTATCTTCCATGTTTCCTCTCGATCTCCGCCTGGCAGCCCTGATTGCAGTGGCCTTAGCTGTGCTTTACGTTGTTTTTGGCGGGGCATGGGGAACTGGCCTGATGGGTTTGACAAAAATCATGTTGACCTGTGCAGTAATGATTACGGGAGGGTTCGTGGCCCTGTTGCTCTCTGGTGGTCCGGTTGGCCTCAGCGGGCATTTCCCCGCTTATCCCTGGTTCAGCCTTTTCGGACGGGGGGTAAACACCGACCTGGCAGCAGCTTTTGCCCTGATGGTCGGGGTCCTTTCAAGCCAGATCTACTTCCAGGGTGTATTTTCCAGCCGCGATCTGTCTGCGGCGCGGGGCGGGGCATTGCTCAGCGCTGTTCTGGCTCCCGCTATCGGCCTGGGAGGTATTCTGATTGGGCTTTACATGCGAATGCATTACCCTGCTATCGACCCGGCCCAGGCCCTGCCCCTCTTTGTAATCAATCATCTTACCCCCTGGTTTGCCGGGATTGTCCTTGTCACCCTTCTGCTCGCTTCAATCGGGACCGCAGCAGGCCTGACCCTGGGAGTCAGCACGATGCTCAACCGTGACATTTACCTGAGGCTGCGTCCTCATGCTGATGATCGCCGTGTGCTGCTCGTTTACCGCCTCTTTATTGTCTTAATTATGATTCTTGCCCTGGCCGTTGTCCTGGTTTCAAGGGGCGAAGTTCTTATCTTAAATTGGAGTTACCTTTCGCTCGGGCTTCGCGGGGCAACAATCTGTTTCCCCCTGTTTTCCGCTATATTTCTGAAAGGCAAAATTTCACCCCGCGCCGGAACCCTGGCTGTTATAATAGCGCCATCGGTAGTCATTGCTGGGACGTTATTGCAGTTCAGCCTTAATCCGCTCTATCCGGGACTGGTTATAAGCTTTTTAATTCTGTTCTTTGGTTACTATAGAAACGGGGGTAAGCATTTTGAGCAGCAGGAATGATATAAATGCCGGAATTCTGGAGTCAGAAATCAGAAGGGAGAGCTGGGAGTGAATAAACTAAAAGATTCATCCGGAAGCAACCTTGTAGTCATAACCGTTATTGGTCCTGACCGGGTCGGCATTATCGCCGGGGTCACCTCTGTACTGGCCGATAAAGGGGTTAATATCCTTGATATTAACCAGACTGTTATGCAGGGTTATTTTGTTATGGTCTTGATGGCTGACATGAATAAATCAGCCGTTGACCTGGTCGCCCTAAAAGACCTGCTGGTCAAAAAAGGAGAAGACCTGCAGGTACGCATAGATGTCCAGCATGAAGATGTTTTTAAGTATATGCACCGCATTTAAGGTCAATTAGCCAGGGGGGTAATAAACAGTGCTTACGATCGAAGAAGTTTTAGAAACCATCAAGATGGTTCAGGAGGAAAACCTTGATATCCGGACCATCACCATGGGCATCAGTTTGCGCGACTGCAGTGATTCCGATCACAGGTCAGCCTGCCGTAAAATATACGATAAGGTAACCCGCCTGGCCGGTTCACTGGTCGAAACGGGTGATGGTATCGCCCGCGAATACGGTTTGCCCATTGTCAACAAGCGGATCTCAGTTACTCCAATTGCCCTGGTTGCTGAAGCAAGCGCCGTTGATAATTATATCGAATACGCGAAGGCTCTTGATAAGGCTGCCGCTGAGGTAGGAGTAAACTTTATCGGTGGATTTTCAGCCCTGGTGCACAAGGGTTTTACGGGCGGAGATTCCAGGTTAATCGAATCAATACCGCATGCTTTGAGTTCGACAGAGCGGGTTTGCGCATCGGTTAACGTGGCTACTTCACGGGCCGGCATTAATATGGATGCCATCAACCTGATCAGCAGGGTTATAAAAGAAACAGCCGCTTTGACTGCAGGGCAGGATAGTGTTGGTTGCGCCAAACTGGTTGTCTTTGCGAATGTGCCCGAAGACAATCCCTTTATGGCCGGAGCTTTCCACGGTATTGGCGAGCCCGACTGTGTTATAAATACGGGAGTCAGCGGTCCGGGTGTAGTAAAAAGCGCCATAAAAAGGGCGGGAAGCGCGGACCTGGGAGCTCTTTCAGAAACGATTAAGAAAACTGCTTTTAAAATAACCCGTATGGGTGAACTGGTCGGCAGGACTGCGGCTGAGAGGCTGGGAGTGCCTTTTGGTATCGTTGATGTTTCCTTGGCCCCAACTCCTGCCGTCGGAGACAGTGTTGCCGAGATCCTGGAAGAAATGGGCCTTGAGCGCTGCGGCGCACCCGGTTCAACTGCCGCCCTGGCCCTTCTTAACGATGCCGTGAAAAAAGGCGGGGCTATGGCTTCATCGTACGTTGGCGGGCTTTCGGGAGCATTTATTCCAGTCAGTGAAGATGCCGGCATGATTACTGCCGTTAACGATGGAGCGTTAACTTTTGAAAAATTAGAGGCGATGACCGCGGTCTGTTCGGTTGGCCTCGACATGATCGCCATACCAGGAGATACACCGGTTGAGACAATTGCTGCTATAATCGCCGATGAAATGGCCATCGGCGTATTCAACCATAAAACTACAGCGGTCAGGATCATTCCCGCGACGGGAAAGAAGGTAGGCGACCAGGTTGAATTCGGAGGCCTGCTTGGCAGGGCCCCGATTATGGCAGTCAATAAATTTTCAGCGGAAAAGTTTGTCCGGCGCGGCGGGCGAATTCCCGCTCCTATTCACAGTTTGCGAAATTAGTGCGCTAGTCTAAAATAATCATCTTTTCCCCGTCATATTCCACCCCGGAGAAACAGCCGGTGCCGGCAATGATTGCCCGCTTCTGAGCAGATAAAAGCGCCGTGGTAATAAAAACCCACGGCGCCAGTAGATTGCCCGCAAATCAGTTTATGGCTTTTTAATGCCCTTGTATTTATCAATAAGTAATTTCTCCATATCTTCTTCGAAGCCAAGGGGTTTGTGTTCGGCAAGAATTTTCTTTGCCTCTTCATGAGCCCTGGTGAAAGAATCTTTGGAGCCTTCTTCTTCCCAGACACTGCGCTGCTGGCGGTCTGAATGGGTGGGGAAATAAAATTCGCTGCGTACATTCTTAAAGGTGTGAGGATGATCGAGGAAGTGACCGCCAGGCCCGACTTCGGCAACTACATCTGCGGCAATTGATTCTTTATTCACCTCTACACCGCGAACTGCCCTTAAAGCCATGCCGACCGAATCGTTGTCGACTACCATCTTTTCGTAAGAGAGAACGGTACAGAACTCGAGCAGGCCAAAGGCATCGTGGATGTAGTTACAGCCTGAAAGGGCGACGACCATGGCTGTGTTGGCGCTTTCGTAACCGGCCTGGGCATCGAGCACTTTCGAATCGGACATTCCGCCCGTGCCGTACATCGGTATTTTATAGTGCTGCGCCATCTGGGCGCAGCCGGCAT
>SLHT01000138.1 GCA_007136055.1 Syntrophomonadaceae bacterium | reverse complement strand
CGATCTGAACTCCCTGCACCAGGTCATTGCAGCGATAGCCGGCCGGTCCCAAAAGTTTATCATCTTCATCGACGATCTCTCCTTTGAGGAATATGAAACCGAATATAAGGAGCTTAAAGCGTTGTTTGAAGGCAGCATCGAAAAGCCGCCGGACAATGCGCTCGTTTACGCTACATCGAATCGAAAAAACCTGGTTCGGGAGTATTTTAGCGATCGAGAGCCCGATGAGGTCGGCAAGCAGGAGACCTACCAGGAGAAACTGTCGCTGGCCGACCGTTTTGGTATCAAGCTTGTTTTCTCCGTACCCGGCAAATGTGAATACCTGGCAACGGTTGAAGAAATTGCCAAAAAAAGCGGCATCACCATGGAACAGTCGGAACTGCATGAACTGGCCCTGCGTTGGGCCTTGTGGAATAATGCCCGTTCCGGTAGAACAGCCAGGCAATTTATTGATGACCTGAAAGGCAGGCTCGGTCTTGAAGGCCGTTGAAGGAATCCCAGTAAAGGATGAGGAACTTTTTAAGGGGCAGTTATTGAATAATTTTATCGGAAAAAAAGTGATTACTGCAGCTATAACCAGTCCGGGTTGGCACAGAGGTTTTATTTTTAGTGGGTTTAGCCTGCATTGCTCTCCCTGACAGAGATTATAGCAGGTATATAGCGGTGTTTTATCTTTTAAGTCAGTGAAAATTTGCACCTGAACTATGACAGTTAAGATCAGCACAACAGGCTTTTATGAAGAAAGGAACAAATCAAGTGCCTCTGAAAATATTACACACAGCAGATCTGCATCTTGGGATGACCTTCAAAAACCGCAGTTATCCTGAAACTGTGCGCGAGCAGCTAATTGAGGCCCGTTTTGATACGCTGGCCCGTATTGTTGGACTGGCTAACACCGAACAGTGTGCGCTTTTGGTTATTGCCGGAGATCTTTTCCACCGGCCCAACATTGCTGCAACCACTATCACCCGCACCATCAACATCCTGGAACGCTTTCAGGGCTGTACTGCCCTTCTGCCCGGTAACCATGACTATTATGATCATGACGGGCCGCTCTGGCGTGCCCTGCGCAGCGAAGCTTTTGATGAACTTATCCTGCTAACTGAAGAGCATGCTTATCCCCTGCAAGACTACGGCCTTGATGCAGTCCTCTATCCGGCTCCCTGTGACAAAAAACACTCTTCTACCAACCGCCTCGGCTGGATTGACCCTCCTTCCGAACGCCCCTCCGCATGCCACCATATCGGCATTGCCCATGGTTCTGTGCAGGGTATATCGCCCGACCTTGAAGACCAGTACTTCCCGATGACTACGGCCGAACTCTCCGCCCTTAAAATGCAACACTGGTGTCTTGGCCATACCCACGTCCGTCATCCAGACTGTAACGAAACCGGTCAACAGCCTTTTCTTATAAGTGGAGTACCGGAACCTGACGGCTTCGACTGCCGCCACAGCGGCTACGTATGGCTGACAGAACTAACTGATAAAAAAAACAGCAGCAGCTGTGCGGTCGAAACCGGCAGGCTGCGTTTTCGTGAAATAGAAAAGAAGGTCTACAGCGTTGCAGACTTAGATTCCCTCCAGCAGGAGCTCGCCCCTGAAGGCGAACGCACCCTGATCAAACTAAAGTTGTGCGGCGCACTTTCCGATACCGACTTCCGCGCCCGCGGAGCCCGCTTAAATACCCTGCGCGATCAACTGCTCTACCTGGAAACAGACGACAGTGAACTGACCGTCGAAATAACGCCAGAGCTAATCGCCGCTCGTTACCCGGAAAGCTCCTTTCCCCACCACCTCCTGACCCGCCTGGCAAAACGGGGAGATCCGGAAGCTCTGCATCTGGCCTACCGCCTGGCCGACGAGGTGAAGAAATGATTATAAAAAGCGTTAAACTAACTCCCTTTGCCGGTATCTTTGACCGGGAGCAGACTTTTTCCCCCGGTCTTAACGTTATCCTCGGCCCGAACGAGGCCGGTAAAAGCACCCTGGTTAATGCCATCTTTGCCGCCCTTTTCATTCCCCCGGACGTCAGGAAAAACAGTGAAGACTGGAAAAACTTTATCCGCAAATGTCTGCCCTACCCCGGTGGCGATACTGCCAGGGTCTGGATCGAAATAGAAGCCAAAAATAGCCTGCGCTACAGTTGCTCCTGGGGTGCCGAACGGGAAGAACGCCTTCTTTTAGAAGATGGCAGCGAGGTTAACGATCCCCAAACAATCCGGCGTTACCTGCAACAGGCTCTCCGCCTCGGACGTAGCACCTACGAGGATGTACTGTTTGCCCGCCAGGAAGATATGATTCACACTTTAAAAAGACTTAAAGAAAGCAGTGAAGCCACCGGTGCCATCTCCGACCTGTTACGTGCGACCCTCTTCGAAGCAGGAGGGGTCTCCCTTGAAGAACTGGAGAAAGCTATTCTTAAAGAGGAAGCAGAACTGCTCAGCAACTGGAACCCCGACCTGGACGGACCCCGCGGTGGCCGCGGTATTGACAGCCCCCATAAGATGAAGGTCGGCAAAATACTCGAAGCCTACTACCACTTCGAAACCGTTCGCAAAAAGCTGAAAAATGCTCGTTACGTTGAAAAAGAGGTAGATGAACTAAGCCGCCACCTGGCGGATAAAACCGCCGATCTAGAACAACTGCAAAGCCGCTTAAGCGAAATGGAGGTCTTAGAAGACGATATTCGCCGGCGCAGCATGCTTGAGCCGCAGTTGGAGACAGCCCGGGTTAAAGAAACCGAGCTGAAAGCGATAGCTAAGCAGTGGCCGGTTACCGAAGAAAAGGTCCGCAGCCTTGAAATGAAAATAACAGGCGAAAAACAAAGTATTGCCGATGTCGAAAATGAGCTCAAAGAAGCCGAAGCTGTTCTTGCCGCCCGCCAAAAAAAAGAACTGCTTGAGCGGGCCCGCCCCCTGCATGAAAGAAGCATCACTTTGCAGGAAAAGCTGGCCAAGTTGATACCGCTGAACGAGAAAGACTACAATTGTCTGCAGAAGAAACAGCAGGAAAAAGATACCCTGAAGGCTAAGCTTGAAGCGATGAAACTTAAAGGTAAGATAACCGCCGAAAAAGTCCTGGGACTGACCGTAACCGCTGGTCTTGAAGCACCCTATACCCTGGAGGTGGAAAAAGAATCATCCCTTGAGGCAGCGGGTCGCCTGTACATAGAAGGCCCCGGATGGAGCATAGAGGTTCAATCCGGGGAAGGCGACGCCAGCCAGGTTATGGCTGCGTACAGGCAGGTCCAAAACGATCTTGAAGCCAGGTTCTCCGCCTTTTCAGTTAAAGATACGGAAGAAGCCCGCGCAATACTTACCAGCCGCCAACAGCTGGAAGCAGAGTACGGCAAGCTTCGCAGCGAACTTACAGGTATTCTCGGGCAGGAAAGCTACAACGAAATCGCAAAAGCCGCCTCCGCTCTCGGTCCGGACAAACCAGTCCGCGATCCCGTCCTAATCGGTAATGATATCGGTAACCTTAAAGTTTCCGTTGGTAAAGACATTTACGCCATAGAACAGGAAAAAAATAAACTACGCGGGTGGGAAGAAAAATATGAAAGCAGCGACAAGGTTATAGAAGCTCTTTCGGACTACCGTGGTAAGGTCCGTGAAATCGAAACTGCTCTGAACCAACTCAAACCGCTACCCGCAGAGTACGCTGCTACCGAAGATTTCATTGCAGACTTAAAAGCGATGCGTGAGCAGGGTGACAGCTTAAAAACAGCCATAGTCCGGCTGCGTGAAAAACTTGCCGAAGCGCGCGGCCGACTGCCGGAAGAAACCACCGAGGACCTTGAAGAGGCCCTGCGTCTGGCTGAAGAAGAACTAAACCGGCTTAAGAGCAGGGGCCGAGCGGTAAGCCTGGTCAAAGAAGAATTCAACGCTCTCAAAGAAGAGCTTGACAAAGATACCCTGGCTCCGCTAACCGAAGCCTTCGCTCATAACTTAAGTGTGGTCACCGGTAACCGTTACACTGCCGTCCTGATGGACGGCGCCGTGCCAGGCGAAATCACATCAGGCCGGGGCAAAACTCTGCCTGTCGACTACCTCTCAACCGGCACCTCCGGAGGGGTTGCTTTAGCCCTGCGTCTGGCCATGGCGAAGCACCTGCTAGGTGAAGACGCCGGGTTCCTGGTTATGGACGACCCCCTGGTCAGCCTCGACCCGGAGCGCAGAGAAGCTGCTGCCCGGTTGATCAATCAGTTCGCCCGGCAAAAACAGATCATCATTACTACTTGCGACCCGGAAACTGCAGGATTGCTCGGAGGCAATCTAATTGCAATGGGTTACAGCGAGGGCTAAGTGATCGTTAAAAGGGTTATGGCAGAACAGGGCGACCAGCGGGAAAGGTTTTCAGCTACAATGCAAATTGGTCACCTAAACGAGAGTTATTTAACGGTGGGTTCTTAAATCGATTAGTTTTAGTTGGATGAT
The DNA here is from genome assembly GCA_007136055.1 of Syntrophomonadaceae bacterium. Lineage (GTDB taxonomy): Bacteria > Bacillota > Dethiobacteria > DTU022 > DTU022 > T3SED10-7. The sequence continues at coordinate 1,130 of SLHT01000138.1, read as the reverse complement.
GTTTCTACGAATATTGCAAAACGATAAAAAAAGTGGGAGTGATATAATGGGAAAAAAGGAAACTTATAAAAAAAAGAAAAAGCCTGTAATTAAAGGTCCTAATAGACTGCTGTTTTACCTGGCTTGCATACTGGCTGTGAGTCTGGCGATCATCGGTGCGATAACCATAGCTGGAGACAAAACCGCAGAAGAAAGCACAGGAGACGACTACAGCGCTGTGGCTAAACCGGTTGCAACGATTGCAATGGGTAACGGTGACCTGATCAAGATCGAACTTGACCCTGTCAGTGCACCGAATACAGTAAAGAATTTTATTGCGCTTGCCTCAGAGGGTTTTTACGATGGTCTTATTTTTCACCGTGTGATACCCGTTTTCATGATCCAGGGTGGCTGTCCCCAGGGGCAGGGCACCGGTGGCCCGGGTTACAATATCAGGGGAGAGTTTTCGGAGAATGGCTATGAAAACCACCTTCGCCACATAGGGGGAGTGATATCAATGGCCCGTTCAAATCACCCCGATTCGGCCGGTTCGCAATTTTTTATCATGGTAGCTGACGCTCCTCAACTTGATGGGCAATATGCAGCCTTCGGAAGAGTCACTGAGGGTATGGAAGCAGTTGACAGAATCGTTAATGTAGATCGCAATCAAAACGACAAACCTCTTGAAGATCAAAGAATAGAAAGTATCATTATTGAAACGTTCGGTGTGGATTACCCTTCTCCCGATAAACTTTAGAGCAGGCACAGTCTGCCACCCACCTGTCATGAAATGAGGGTTCAGGCCATTCATGAGCTAGCAGTTACTGAGGGAGTTTTAAAAGTAGTTTTGAAGTATGCGGAAGAGAGTCAGGCTTGCCGGATTGTGAGTATTTACTTGCAGGTGGGGGAACTGCGTGATTTTACAGAAGAGTGGATGCAGCGCTATTTCGATTATCTTAGCCACGGAACGGTTGCCGAGGGAGGAAAGATAATTATAAAGAGAACTCCGGCAGCATTTGAGTGTATGGAGTGTGCGAATAATTTTAAAGGAGATATCAGGCAGGATAGTATTTTATGCCCCGGTTGCAGCAGTGCAAAAATTAAGTTAATTTCGGGCAATGAATTCCTGATAGAGAGCATCGAGGTGATAT
>SLHT01000119.1 GCA_007136055.1 Syntrophomonadaceae bacterium | reverse complement strand
TTTTGTCGATGCGAGTGCCTGACGCATTTCGACCCTACTGCCCGGAGGTTTTTTCAAAACAAGGTCCGCTTTATTTGGCTGATCAATATGACGGCCTGCCGATTTTCGTCGATCATCACGCGCTGAGCACGGGTTTTGGAATTCTTGGCGGGCAGGGAGCGGGAAAAAGCACGTTTATCAGACACCTCTGTGCTGAAATAATAAAGATTGACCCTCTGATAAAAATCACAATCATCGACCCGAAAAATGGGTTTAATGATTTGCAGGGTTTTATCCGACTTGATCTCGCCGACATGTCATTCAACATGAAGCCACCGACAAATGTCAGTACAGAATCTTTTGTTCAGGAGTTGATACCGATTCTGTCAAACACATGCGGCCTGATCTACGGATTATCGATTCTCGAACAATCCGCCGAGTTGGCTCTTCAAAGGCGATGTTCTTATCGTAAGGCCACCGGCAATGATCCGGGAATTTGCCTGGAGGATGTCCGTGAGGCCTTGCTGACCATTAAAGTGAGCGGATTTCGGCAACAGGGATATAAGGATGCTGCGGTGACCGTGTTGTCATTGGTTCTTGGTAAACGCAAGCTATTTTCGTGCAGGGTGGGGGTTGATCTTGAGTGGCTCTTCAGTCAAAATGCGGTTTTAAATGCTACCACATTAACCGACGATTTGCAATGCCGGTTTTTGGTCACGTTTCTGCTGTTTTGGCTGTTTCAAAAATACCGCAGCAGTACTCAAAAAACAAATCAGCTGCGACATCTTGTGATTGTCGATGACGCCAGCCGATTCGTAGGTGTTAATAGTACACAGTTTGATGGGCACGCCCGCACCAGTCCGCTTGGCCACCTCCTTGCAGTTCTTCGTTCAAGTGGCGTGTGTTTTTGCTTTGCCACACAGTTGCCGAGCCAGATTGAGCCGGCCGTCCTGTCGTTGACGCGAAGCTTGATTGTCATCGGTAATATCAGCGGCAACGAACATCTGAATGTAATTAAAAACGCGATGTCTTTAACGGATGAACAAAAAGAAGCGATCGCGCGATTTCAGGCGCGTGAAACATTGCTGTTTCTGCCAGGTTCGAAGTGGAGCCGTCCCGTGCATGGATGGACGCCGAACGTTGTCCTGCCTTCAAATCCGGTCGTTACTCCATCATATTCGGTACCCATTGAGCCTTGGCACTCTTTGACACAGATACCGCAATCTGCTTCAGCCCAGACTGCTTCGTCACCGATTCCGACAAGTTCCGTCACACCTCCATCAGTACAGTCTGTACTTTCCGCTGACGCTGAAAAGCTCATATATGAATGTATGGCCAACCCCTTCGAGAATGTTACTGAGCATATTAAACGGCTTAATTTCTCAGTGCGCGTATACGAAGCAGCTAAGAATGACACACTGCAAAATGGATTTTTAATCGCGTCCTCATGCGGGAAATCCGTGTATCTGATCCCAACGATGAAAAGCTATGCTCACTTTAATTTGTCCGCTCCTTACAAACGCGCCGCAAGTATTGAGCATGCGTATTACGTCCGGTTGGCTGAATATCACCTCAGACGGCTGCCCGGTCTAAAGGTTCAGATTGAAACGCCAATCGGCCCAAAGGGCGCTACGATTGACTTAACCACTATTCATTCTAACGGAAAGATGGATGCCTATGAAATCACCCTCAATATTTCAAACCTCATCTCCAACGCTGCCAAACTGCAGGGCACCGCCTATGCACAAATCTACTGGCTTTGTCGTGATGAGAAGACGGCCAAAGCTGTCCGCGCAGTGTTCAATAAGTCAACGGCACTGCCGGCAGCTTTGACTAATAGATTCGTCTACATTTCAGTCAACAAATGGATCAGCACATTGCATAAAGGAAAACCCTAAAATGGCACCCTTAAGTTTAAAAAAGATTTTTTTGGCAGTGCTTGGTATCCTCGCGACAAGACATCGCCACGCGATTGTCAATGCTCTGGAGCCGTTTGGCTTATGGTTTCGGGACAGCCTTTTGGGGTTTTACAATTTCCCCAAAGGCGCGCAAAGTGCAATTGCGTTTTTTAGTTTAGTGCTCATTGCCGTGTTAATTTCAAATTACAAACAAAAATAATAATTACGAAAGGGTACGATAATGTACGAAAAGAAAATTTCCTCAAAAAACCCTGGCTTGATCTGTGGAATTCTGGACGACAGTGGCTCTACCGAAGACAAGCTGTCGGGAACAACAGATTCCATCTTTGAATGGATTGCAAGGTATTTCGGGATTATCCTGATGGAGTTGCTTGCCCGCTCGACTGCCATGCAAGGACAAGAGGCAGTGGTAAAGCCCCGCTATCACAACTCATTCGTGCTTTACGGCAGCGCACCGAAAATCTGGGGTGAACCGGTCATGGATATTGAGAGCACGGTTAAACGATTTCAGGAAGCGGACAATTCACTGGGGCTTTGCGCTGGATTGGGTGGAACAGACGCCCTTGCAGCCTTCGAAAAAATGTACGACATCCTAAAGGAATCCATTCAAAAGAAAGAGTTCTGTAACTCTTTTCCTGCAATGGTCTTTCATCTGACCGACGGCCTAAGTGCAACTGACGCAACGCCGGCAGCGGAAAAGATCAAGCAATTGAAAACCAGTGACGGGAATGTGTTGGTTGTGAATGCCTTCATCGGAACTTCCACCAATCTGGAGTACACCAGTTCGACTGATTTTACAGGGTATCTGGACGAATCGGAAGCCGGCCCCAGCCCGGATAACATTCGGCTGTTTCATATGTCTTCCGAGATGCCGGAAACTATTTTTAACAACCTGGTGGAAGATGGCATTTTTCCAGAGCTTCGCCAAGGGAGTCGATTGTTCTTTGATGTTCGAACGAAGGAGATGCTCAAGCATGTTATTCAGGTGGTCGGTTCGATCGGTTCTCGCACCGAGCGGACGGAGAGATAATCCATGAGTCAATGTCAGAATATCATTCTCACGGTCTCGCCCTCGATGTTTGGGGGCGAGGCCAAAAATCAGGATCGTGCCAGCTTTGATCCTCGCACGCAAACTGCCTGTGTATGTGACGGCATTACGTCCTCACCTTATGCCGCAAAGGCCGCCAAGATTGTTGCCAAGGCGGCACCGGTGATCATGGACGATCCGGAGGTTCATGTGCAAACGGCAGCAGACATATTGAATCACCACCGCGATATTGCTCTGACTTGCCCGGTACAGGTCAGCGCTTCAGTTCCTATTGCCATCCGCACCCTCGTTCAGGAATCCGCCAGGTCCACAATGAAAACGAGTTATCAGACGACCATGGTAGCTCTGCGTTGTAAAACTGAAGATTCCTATACCGATGCAGCCATGATCGCCTGCGGGGATTCCGGGCTTTTTGCCTTTATGCCGAACGGCCGCCTGCTTTTTACCAATCTTGCTGAGCGCCCAAAGGAGCGCGAATGCTCAACCTCTAACGGACATAAAACGCTTAGTTTTCGGCCCGGTCGTGAGCTTTTGGTAAAATCCAAAGGGTCATTGGCGGATTATCCTGTACTTGCGCAATGTCTTAAAATCCTGACCCCTCAAAACTGGCTTCTGTGTCAAGCCCTCAGTCTTATTGAAAAAACCGAGCGTCCGACGATGAGACACGGTGACCTGGTGGTCGATTTATTGACAGATGAGTGGATTGCCGTCCCTCGTTACCTGTTTAATCCCATCAAAACAGGCTGCCACAGCAGAATGGGAAGTGTGGTCTGTTCGCGATTTGTACGCAGAGTATGTGACCCCATCACCGATTATGCGGAACTGACCTTTGATCTGCGCGGAAACACAACCGCGGCCCTTCCGGATGCGTATGCTGCAAACCAATATCGAATTTATTATGAACGATTTCCTCACGATACACATTACCTGCTGTGCAGTGATGGGTTTTACAGGTGTTTTTCAACGCCGATCCAGATGTGGCAGTGGCTGATGAATTATCGGCTTCAATTGACCGTCCGAAAACACAAAAAAATGCTGCTCAATGACCTCCATCGCCGCCTTGATCAACGTTGCGGTGACGATGACATCAGTTTTGTCTGGCTCATCCCTCCGTATGGAAAGGAGATCGCTGATGCCTTCTGAAGCGATGAACATGTGGTTCAAAAGTCGAAAACCGGCACAGATTGAAGATATTCACTTGAAGCTGCGCCCGCATACCCTGATACGCAATGCCCCCTTGTCAAGCATGCAGGGACAGGCGGAGGCCTTCTTCACAACAGCAGCAGATGGTTCATTATACATCCTGAAACACTTCTATGACAGCAAACGCCCCCGGACGGATTATTTAAACGCCGTTCATGCTCTGTTGCCCAAACATCCCGCTTTTCGATGCGGCACAGAACGAAAAGTCCTCACAAAAAAATCGCTGATCAAGGCACCGGGGCTTTATGCAACGCAAAAATTGGCGGCATACTTAGAAGATACGGTATTGATGCCGCAAATTGAAGGTCTGGACTGGGCAGGCTTCAGTAGTCAGATCAGAAATGGCCGTCTCTTTATCACACCGGACCAGCGGATGAAGCTGTGCAGCAACCTGGCCCAGGTTGTTAAGTTCATGGAAGACAATCGGATCAGTCACCGTGATCTTTCCAGCGGCAATGTATTTATTAATCCGAAAACACTGGATGTTGCATTGATTGATTTTGACAGCGTTTATCACCCCAGCCTGAAAATGCCCGCCAGAACAACGGTTGGATCGGAAGGATATACTGCGCCGTTTGTGTCAGCAGACAAGCCAGAAGAGACATTTGGGCCTTTGGCGGACCGGTTTGCCTTGGCAATTCTGTGTGCCGAATTCTTGGTCATGGATTCGAATAGTCCTTTTTGTCATGAAGGGGGTATTTTCGAACAGGATGAAATCAACAAGCGCCGAGGAAAAACACTGGACTTTGTCGGTTCCCGGTTAAAATCTCTGAATCCACATTACTTCGCACGTTTTCATGCCGCCTTGAATAGTCGCAACTACGCCGATTGCCCCTCGCCGCAGGACTGGATGATTAAAAAGCCCGTTGTCGTCAAAGCCCCATCGCTGAATAGCCTGCCGCAAGTTCAATTTGTAAGCTATCGACCAAAAAGAGTTCATGTTGTCAAGTTACCTGAAAACCCCTGGACGAATCTGAAAGGAGTAAATCGAAATGGGACTGCTCCACCATGTATGGCTCAGCGTCATTCACCTGTTCTTAAGCCTGTGCGACCTCTTGATCCTAATAGTACTGCTGACGTGTATCTACAATCGGTGGCCACTCCCGTGGCTCGCCCCATGGGCAAAGGCCTTCGAGCCCTGTTTAAAAAAGGTTTTGCATTACTGGGACTGTGTGTCGGGTTTATTTGTAAAAAATTTGTCTGACGCCATGCGGCTTAATCTACTCATGATGACGCTTTGGCTGCTGCGTTGGCTGATTGTTGCGTTACTGTCACGATAACCCTAAACAAAGAAAGGATCATATTGATGTCACTTGACCCGCGTATCATGCACTATCGGCTGCTGTCGCATGCGAGGCTGGGGGTAACCGAGCTTCGGCTCTTTGCCCCCGGCCTGCGGGTCGCGTATGTCGATAACGAGGCCGACTTTATCCGGCTCTGCGACATGGCCGAGCCGTATGTACAGGGCACATAT
>SLHT01000260.1 GCA_007136055.1 Syntrophomonadaceae bacterium | reverse complement strand
GAATCCTGATTGTTGTTTTCAGGGTTGGCTTCTTGATTCCTGAAGGTGTGGCATTTGCAATCTTGATCATGAATGCTTTTGTTCCTATGATTGAAAGAATGACATCGCGTTCGCATTTCGGTAAGATTAAGGTCGTTGAAGTTCCCATGGCCGAAAAAAAGAGTAGTTAAGTGAATCTAACCGGGATATAAAGTTAGTCAAATAGAGCAACTTAATAAGAATTATATCGAGCAGGAATCGAAGCACCAGAACCGTCAAATGTCGCAGAACGCAATATAATATCCGGGAAGATAAGAAAGCTGTTGGATTATAATCCAACAGCTTTCTCTATTAGCTTGACATTTTTAGAGTTAACCCGTGGTTAGTAAGTTGATAAACGTATTAGGGACAGGCTACCTTAAGGGCTGCTTTGCTTATACCCCGAGGGTGAATGACTTGTTAACTATCAAGGATGTAAGTTCCGTTCTAGTATGCTACACGGGGTTAGGACCCGGTAGTAATCAGGAATGTCGATTATAGGAATGCTGCTTTTCGGTTGGAAAGTTCGCGTTTTAAAACCCAAATACAGATAAACCAAAACGCAGGTAAAAGGCTACAGCCAGAATTAGGCTTAAAGCAACCAGTACCAAGACCATATCAAATTCAATGTTACTGATATTTATAGATCTGAAAATGGCCGATTCACCGGGTCTGTAATCGACATTCTGCAGAAACAGAAATACCCGCTTATAAAGTAACTGGGTTATCGTTCCGAAAAGATTTTGTATGCCGATAAAGGGCAGGGTAACAACTCCCCACGTGAATACAGCCAGTTTCCCGACCAGCGCCCCGTGGTATTCCAGACCGAGCCAGTAAGGGATCTGCAGGTTAAATACATTGGTGCGCCTGGCAAGGAAGAAGAGAGCGGCGCCAAGACCAAGGGCAAGGGCTACAGCGCATAAGTCAGCGAGGTAGAAGAGATTAATGTCTAAAAAGTATTGCACCAGGTAGGAATCTAAAACAAAGGCATTAAGCGATGGCCCGACCAGGTTGTGCAGGACAAAATAGGGGGAGGTGCCGATCAAAATCATGGTGACGGCCAGGGCACCCATCCCGATTTTCATCAGTAGCGGTTCGGTTTTGGTTTCACCAAGCGCTTCAGGTGCAGGTCTCCAGAAGGTTAAATACAGGAACTTCAGGAAATAACAAACCGTGCCCGCGCTTGTCAGGGTAAAGATCCATTCTGCAAAATAAAGGGCGTAGACATTATTGTATTCATAGGCATCGACAATAGCGTGATGGAGGAGAGTTTTGCTGGCATAACCGTTAAACAGGGGCATGCCGACAATGCCCAGGGAAGCTATTAAAACCACGATCGTGGTAAAAGGCATGGTTTGTTTTAAATTACCTAACTTGCGCATATCCAGCTCGCCGGTCAGGTAAACAATCGCTCCTGCAGCGAGGAAGAGGGTTGATTTGAAGAAGGCATGGTTAAAAATGTGGTATGTTGCCCCACCGATACCCATGGCCCCGTCATAGCCCATATAAGCTCCTACACCGGCGCCCATGATAATGTAACCAATCTGGCTGATACTGCTGCAGGCCAGTAGTTTCTTAATGTTGTTCTGGATTATAGCCAAAAATGCTCCAAAAAACATAGTTACAATACCGATCCAGATAATAACGTAGCCTGCGCCTGAAACCTGGGTCCACAGGGCGGTTACGCCTGAGGAAAGACTACCCATAGCCATGGCGCTGCTGTCAGGGGTGTAGATCATACTGACAATACGAATAATACCGTAGGCGCCTGCTTTAATCATCAACCCTGAAAGCAGGGCGCTGGCCGGGGCCGGAGCCACAGGGTGGGCCCTGGGCAGCCAGATATGAACCGGTACCATACCGGCCTTAATACCGAAGCCTAATATCATAAGCAGGGCTGCGGCAATGTAATAGCTGTCAAGCCCTTCTAATAATGCGGCCTGGGGAGCTATGGCCAGGGAGCCGGCATTATAGTAGAAGAGACCCATTCCGGTCAGAAGGCACATCCCACCGAAAACGCCAAGATAAAGGTAGAGGTTACCCGCGCTGAAAGCCTCGTCAGTCTGGGTGTGGATAACCAAAACATATGATGCCAGTGACATAATCTCGAAAAAGAGGAGCAGGGTCAGTAAATCTCCGGCCAGGGGCACACCGACTGTACCACAGAGGGTAAGCATAAAGAAAGCAAAAAAGCGGCCGCGGTTTTTCTCATGGTTCATGTATTCCAGGGCAAAGATGGTGGCAGCAAGCCAGATAAAAGAAGTAATCAGGGCAATCAGGAAACCGAATTCATCAACCCGAAAGTAAAGGTTGTACGGGGTCACGATCATCGGAATTTTATAGATTAAGGCCTGGCCCTGCGAGAGGTGCTGGTACATCAGGGCAACAGCGGTAAGCGTACCTGTGCTGCCAATAAGCGACCAGCTGTTACGCCACCAGGCCTGATGCTGAGCGCACATGATCATTGCAAAAGAGAGCAGGGGGAAGAGGACAGCGATAAGCGGCAAGTAGGACATTGTTTCCTGGAGCATATTTAATTACCTCCTGAAAAAAACAGGTATTCAGCAATATTATGCAGGTAAGGAACTGTAAGTTCCAGGCTTGTGCCTATAACCAGGCATCCTGCAACCAAAATTAAAATAGGGACCAGCATCGACAATGGCGCTTCAGGCCCCTTTTCTTTTTTGAATTCGCCCTCTTTAAAGAAGGCGGCTATTACTATGGGCAGAAAATACGCAGCATTTAAAAGGGCGCTGCCAATTAAAACGGCAACAAAAATGGGTGCACCTGCCTCAAGGCTGCCCTGTATCAGGTACCACTTGGATATAAAACCGTTAACCGGAGGTATTCCGATCATTCCTATTGCAGCTATAGTGAAAGCAATCATGGTCAGCGGCATTTGCTTGCCGAGTCCGTTCAAATCGCTGATCTTCTTTTTACCGGTAACAGTGATAATTGCTCCCGCGCAGAAGAAAAGCGTAATTTTTAAAAGGGCGTGGTTTATAATGTGCAGCAGGCCTCCGGTCAGACCGATCATGTTAAATAAGCCTGCGCCTAAAGTAATGTAGCCGAGCTGGCTGATTGTCGAATAAGCAAGCCTGCGTTTTAATACATCCTGCTGCATGGCAATAATCGAGGCTGCCAGGATGGTAACAGAGACCAGGCCGGCGACAAAGAAACCCAGTTGCAGACCGACCAGGGCAGTAATGCCAAAGACTGAATACATTACCCTGACAATGCCGAAAACCCCGGATTTAACAACGGCTACAGCATGGAGCAGGGCGCTGACGGGTGTTGGTGCGGCCATGGCGGATGGAAGCCAGGCATGCAGGGGCATAATGGCAGCTTTCACTCCGAAACCGAGAATGAAGCAGATAAATGTTATTTGCCATATTCGCATTGAGCCCGCAGAAAGATCTACTATTCCCCCCCGGGCAAATTCCAGCGTACCTACATTGCCATATGTCAAGACTAAACCAGCTAAAATTAAACCGGCTCCGAGAAAGCTGTACATAATATATTTTATGCCGGCTGATTTTGCTTCCTTGTTGCCTTCATGTATAACCAGCGGGTAGGTGAAGATAGTCAGAAATTCGTAAAAAAGGTAAAGGGTGAGCAGGTTTGCTGAAAAGGCGATGCCCATTGTCATGCTCAAGGAAAGCAGGTAGAAAATATAATATCGGCGCCTGTTGTGCTCATGGGCCATATAACCTGTTGAATACAGAACAGCAAAAAACCAGAGTATGGCTGCTGTTCCCCCGAAGAGGGCTGCAAAGGGTTCCAGACGCAGTTTTATTTCCAACCCGGGAGCGATCTGGTGGATCAGTAGTTCCCAGCCCCCAAAGTGGTAGAAGTAATAAAGAATAGCCACCATGGCCAGAGCGCTGATCAGGCTGATTAATACTACAAATGGGTTGCGCAGGAGATCTTTACCTTCGGGGATCAAGCTGGAAAGCAGCGCTCCGGCAAGGGGAAAGAGGATCATGAAAACCGGTAAATAAATGTAATCCATCGGACTGGTTCCCTCCCTACGGCTACAATTAATGCATCTATTGCCTGTACTTGTTAAGGCTGCTAAATGCTGCAGCTATTCTGCACAGATACCGGCAGACAGCAAAAGCAATTCAGCAGCTTACTTGCCCGGGTTGCGATGATATGTTTTTTACTTTTCCTTATCTTTTTGTCCCACAGTGCTGGTTCCCCAGACCACCATAATCGCTACAACGGTAACAAAGAGCACCGTTGATTCCATCAGTGTATCGTAACCCCTGTAATCGAGTAAAACGTTTGAGACCAGGTTAGTGCCGCCGCTTTCGTGAACACCTTCATAAACATAACGCTGCCAGACAACATTAAAAGTTGGATTATCAGGGTTACCGTAAACAGGCATTTCAGTAACGGCGAGCATAAGCATGAAGGCAATCATTGAAACAAGCATAAAGGACATAACAAAAAATAATATGCGCTGATAATTTCTCACTGCGGCCGCCTCCCCACTTTAGTTACTACCGTAACCATTAATACTGTCAGGCCGATACCGATCGCCGCCTCGGTAATGGCCAGGTCAGGAGAGTTAAGCTGCTGCCAGATTAGTGACATAATCATGCTGTAAGCACCGAAAATAATTACAATGTAAAGTAAATCTTCAAAAATAAATATTGAAACGGCAGTAGCGATGAGAACAATCAGCAGCAAAAACATTAAAATATCTATCATTAGCTGTTCTCATCTCCTTTCTTAGCCACTTCAACCCTGCTTCGCCTTCTGCGACGCTGGGAAGCGACGTAATCGTTTATCAAAAAACTGCCTTCAGCCATCGGTGTTCCCCTGTTATAGGCAGTTTTAGCGATCAGGTGAGTGATAATCGGGTTAATGGTAGCAATCATGACCCCGATCAGAACCAATTTTGTTATGTTGGTTATGTCGCCAATCAATATCATTAAGGCGATTACAATCAAACCTGCCCCAAGCGTGTCACACTTACCCATTGCGTGCATCCTGGTATAAACATCCGGCAGCCTTAAAAGCCCAATTACGCCAACGAGCAGAAAAAAGAATCCGCCGAAAAGAAAGAAGATAGCAATATAATGGTGTACCATTTTATTCACCCCGGTTCACGGCCTTTAAAGGCCGTGAATCAGATAATATGTCCTTCCCGCAGTAGTTTTAAAATGCACAAAGTGGCTATAAAAGCACCGATCACAAAAACAAAGGCAACATCAATATAGTAGAAGCTGCGGTCAATATAGGCGAACATTAAAATGATGATTACAACGTTAGTGGTAATAACATTCATAGCCACCATTCTGTCGAGAACTGTGGGGCCGTAATAAGCCCGTACGATGGCAACGAAAGAGATGATAACCAGGCCGACAACCAGACTGTAAAGTACGGTTACGATCATTTTTTATAAACACCTTCCAATTCTATCAACCTTCTATATTGGGGCGAATTTTCCTGCTCTTCGCCATACGCTCTTGTAAAAGCATGAACTATCAAAAGGTTGTCTTCAAGTTCTACTGTTATTGTTCCGGGGCACAGGGTAATTGAATTAACATATAGCACCCTGACCAGGCTGCGCTGCAGATCGCAGCGCATGATAACCATGCCCGGAGATATCGGCAGGCGCGG
>SLHT01000090.1 GCA_007136055.1 Syntrophomonadaceae bacterium | reverse complement strand
AGGGCGGCCTGTAGAATAACACCCTTTTTACCGAGTTCTATCCAGAGGGAGGTTTCTTTTTGCGGCCGTTTTCTAATTGCTTCAAAAAAAAGCTGTTCCATTGAATCGCCTTTTTCTATCAGGCGGAAAGGTTTTTCCAGGGCCAGAAGAGATAATATAAGATGGTTCATCGTTCCTAAAATCATGGAGCAGCAAATTGACAGGTCGAAATCGCTTCGAAATACGTTTTGCTCAACACCGGCACTGATAATCTTACGCAACACCTGGTAATAAGCGAAAAGAGGTCTGTTTTTTTTGCTGTCGTAGTATTTCTGATTGCTCCAAATATCAAACATAAACAGGCCTGCAAATTCTTTCCGTTCTTCCATAAAAGAGAGGTAATGCCAGATAAATTTCCTGAACTGGTTTTCCGGCCCCTTGATACCCAGCATATGGCTTTCGAGACTTTTAAGCATATCGTTAAAGGTTTGTTCAGGAATCGAAAACAGGAGGTCTTCTTTATTTTTGAAGTGTTCATAGATTGATGCTTCCGAGACATTGGCCGCTTTGGCTATATCCTGAATAGTAGTGCACTGAAAACCTTTATCGGCAAATAATCTTGCGGCCTTACCCATAATTATTTCTTTCCGGGTTATATCTTTCATCTTAATTTACCTTTTCCTTTAAGCGTTCTTCCAATCTCAATATCTTTGGATAATTACCTGAATTAAGATAGGGCACTTATTTAAGCCTCATCTCTTAAAGCCTTTGAAATGCGCTGAAAAAGGCAGTGATAAAGCTGTAAATCGCAGCTACTCTGTCTTTTTAGATGGTTAGCTAAGGTAATAATAATTCTAAATACTTGCTTTTGTCAAGGATTTGCTGAAGAAGATTAAGAAAGTAAATAATTTTAAACTAACATTTATTAGCAGATTATATCCAGATCTACTAATTTGCGGTTAATTTTTGCAAAATACCTGTTTATTAACCTAAAATACCGGCTTTTACCGGCTTAAAAGCATAAAAAAGAAGGAATTAATTTTCACAAAACACTTGACTGCGGGACGAATCTGTCATATAACTATAATAACATTAAAAAATTATATAAAACTTAATGACGTTTTGACCTGCGGGAGGGTTTTGTATGGTAAAGCCAATTGTATCGATAAGCACTTATGATGACGGTGACGATACTTTACGAAAAGCGATTAATCTATGTGATGGACTAAAAGATTTAAAGCAGGGTGATCATATTTTGATCAAACCAAACCTGGTTGGCTGGGATTTTGATTATCCGGTGCCGCCTTACGGCATGCTTGCAACGACTGCCGTAATATATGCCCTCGTGCGTATGTTATTTGAAGAAGGGTTTAACCGGATTACGATCGGTGAGGGGCCTTTAATGATTCCGAATACAATGGGTCAGGCCATGTATAAGATCTTAGGCTATGAACCACTGCGTGAACGCTACGGTGTTCGCCTGATCGATTTCAATGAAGGCAAATTTGAGAAGGTAAGTTTCGGAGAATTTTCTCTATCCATTTCCGAAGATGTGCTGGCCGCCGATAAAATCATTAATGTCCCTGTACTTAAAACGCATAACCAGACTAAAGTTTCTTTAGGCTTAAAAAATCTAAAAGGATGCCTTAATAAACAGTCAAAGATGTTTTGTCACGGTAAGGTTAACGAGGATCTTGACTGGTATTTTCCACATTTGATGCAAAAACTGCCGCTTGCCCTGACGATCATTGACGGTATTTATGCCTTGCAAAGAGGGCCAAGTTATACTGGTGAAGCCATGCGTAAGAACCTCATTATAGCCTCTACAGATCCCCTGGCCTGTGACATAGTTGGTGCTGAGATCATGGATTATCGGGCAGATGATATTCCTCACCTGCGCAATGCGGCAGAGTTTGCGGGCCGTAGTTGTGTCCTTGAAGATATTGAAATAAAGGGAGAGAAAATTCAAAAGCATCGTCAGTTTCTTGATTATGATTTCGAATGGACACCTGAGAATACCGGTCCAATGGGTTTTAAAAAGAAGGGTATTACCGGATTGGCTATTCGCAAGTATGATAATACCCTTTGCACGGGTTGTTCGATAACTTTTACCCCGATTGTGGTTTTGGCGATGTCTGCTTTTAAGGGTGAACCATTTCCCGGGGTGGAACTGGTCACCGGAAAAGTCCAGGAGGCTTCGCCCGGGTTTGAGAAAACTGTGCTTTACGGTCAATGCGCCTGTCATAAAAATAAAGATAATCCGAATATCAAAAAGAAAATTGAAGTTAAAGGCTGCCCGCCTGATTTAAATGAGTACATCGAGAAGATAGAAGCGGAAGGAATTCCATGCAATAAAAAGGATTATGCCGGTTACCGCAATTATCTCGTTTCCCGGTATAAGGAAGAGGATGGTTTTGATCCGGGACACTTTAAAGAGCAGGTCACTTCTGATGTTTAAAAGCCCATCGGGCAGTTGAAAATAATCAAATTTTAAAGGGGGAATTAAGATGGACGTTTCATATCTTTCGCTGGACGGCAAAGTAGCCCTAATTACCGGTGGCTGTCGCGGGATCGGAAAAGCGATTGCGACAGCTTTTGCCGATGCCGGAGCCGATGTGGCGATCAGTTGCCGGAACCAGCCGCACCTTGATGAGGTGGCAGAAAAAATAGCGGAAACTGGTCGTGCAGCTTTACCGGTGGCGGCACATAACCGTAAACCGGAAGAATTGGAAAACCTTTTTAATGAAGTGATGAAAAAATACGGGAAAATCGATATCCTGGTCAACAATGCTGCGGCCAATCCGGCCATGGGTTATATGGTTGATATGGAAGAAAAAATTTACGATTTGATTATGTTAACCAACCTTAAGGCGTACACTTATTTAAGTCAGCTTGTCGGTAAGCAGATGAGGGAGCAGGGCAGTGGAAACATAGTCAATATTTCTTCGGTAGGAGGCATTAGTCCTGATAAGGGGCTCGGTCTTTATTGTGTCAGCAAGGCTGGCATTATTATGCTGACAAAATCGCTGGCTGTAGAATTGGGTGAGTTTAATATTCGTGTAAATTGCATTGCGCCGGGAGTGGTAAAAACGAAATTTAGTGAAGCTTTATGGTCTAATGAAGCGTTAATGGAAACTGAGATGGACGGAATGGCGCTCAAACGAATTGCCGAGCCTGAAGAGGTCGCCCGCGTAGCCTTGTTTTTCGCTTCTGATGCAACGCCTTATGTCACCGGGCAAACCATGGTTATGGATGGTGGCAGTTCACTGTAGTGCAGGAGCACAGGGCTCAATCAAGATATAAGAAAATTAGGAGCTGAAGTAGGATCTATAATTTTAATAATGGATTAACCCTAATTCTAAGTATTTTGTACCACCTTCATTTGTAAGAGATGTTTTCGGCAGCATACTTAACAAGTATTGTTAATTTTTAATTGAGAAAACGGAGGTTAAACTTATATGGGATTGATGAGTCCGGAACAATATAAAGACAGCTTGAATGATGGCAGGGTGCTCTACTATAAAGGTGAAAAAATAGAGGATGTGGCACAACATTCTGAGTTGAGTGTTTGTGTTGAAAGCATGGCTGTTGATTACCACATGGCCCATGATCCAAAGTATAAAGATCTGGCACTTGTCTATGACGAGAAACTTGGTGAAGATATCAGCCGCTATTTTCACGTGCCCAGGGATGGAGAAGATCTGGTTAAGATGCTTGATCTGATCATCGAGGCTACCCGCCTCGGTGATGGCTATATACCCCTGGCCCATGATATCGGTGCCGATGCCTTAAATGCAATCAGTATTACAGCTGCAACTATGGGGAACCAGGATTATATCGACCGCATTGAGAATTACAGAACCTTCTTAAAAAAAGAGGACCTGGCAGTAGTGGCAGCGGTAACCTGTGCGAAGGGAGATCGACTGCTGCGTCCTTCTGATGCCGGCCAGGATAACCCTGATACGTATGTGCGCGTAGTAGAGAAGAATGAAAAGGGTATTATTGTCCGTGGAGCCAAAGCCCATATTTCTGGCGCAGCCTATGCCAACGAATTTTTTGTTATTCCCTGCCGTGCTATGACGGAGGCGGATGCTGATTATGCAGTGGCCTTTGCCATCCAGGCTAATGCGAAAGGGATAAAGCAGGTTGCCCGGCCTGTAAAGACTAAAATCGGGCCGCTCGAGTTTCCGATTGAACGCCCGGTTCGCGTCATCACTGATTCCCTGATTATCTTTGATGATGTATTTGTGCCCTGGGATCGTGTTTTTCTCTGCGGTGAATGGCAGCACGCGGCGATGATGGTTTATAATTTCGCCGTCATGCATAGACGAACCGGAAGCGCTTACCGCATTCCCCTCACTGAACAATTTGTCGGGGCTGCGCAGGCCATCGCTGAATATAACGGGGTTGATAAAGTCCCCCATGTCCGGGAAAAAATGACCGATCTGGTTATTTACTTAGAGACCCTGAAAGCGCTTGCCCGTGCTGCCTGCCTCGATCCTGTTGTGCACGGAGGCATTACGGTTCCCAATCCGGTTACGACCAATATTGCCAAGTATCATTTTGCACATAACTATCATGATGTGGTTAAGATTATTCAGGATCTGGCCGGCGGACTCCTGGTTACAGCGCCGACTTACAAAGATTATCAGCATCCCGATCTAAAAGAAGATATTGAAAAATACCTGGTAGGCAAGGCAGGAATACCAACAGAACACCGCTTGAGAATGTTTGATTTGATTCGCCGCATCACCCGCTCAGAGTTAGAAGCAATCGTGCTGCATGGTGAAGGCTCCATGCAGGCTGAAAGAATGACTATTTATGCCGAAGCGCGTAAGGTAATCAAGGAATGTAAGAAAATTGCAGAAGATTTGGCGGAGATTAAGTAAAGCTATCTATTGTAGTTCGTGGAGGTTAAATAACTTTGCCTAAAATACGGACTCTTTTTACTGATATGTTCAACCTGGAGTTACCGCTTATTGGTGCGCCGATGTTTCTTGTGTCGTATGAAGATCTGGCTATTGCTGTTTCTAAAGCAGGAGGGATGGGCACCATACCCATCCCGAATTACCGCACTGTAGAACATTTGGAAAAGGCATTATTTAGAATTCGTCAGGCAAGTGTCGGGCCGATTGGCGTAAACATTCACCTTTCCGGTAAATTTGACTGGCAGGAACAGCTTCAAGTTTGTCTTGATGCAGACGTGTGCTTCTTTATTGCCTCCCTGGGTGATCCCGGCCTAATTGTTGAACAAGTCCATAGTCGGGGAGGCAAGGTTTTTGCCGATGTGGTCAATCTAAAACAGGGATTAAAAGCTAAACAAAAAGGCGCAGACGGCCTGGTTGCGGTTGGTGCAGGTGCGGGAGGTCACGCAGGAGCAATATCTACGTTGGTTCTGGTGCCCTATCTAAAAGATAAGGTCGAGCTGCCGATTATTGCCGCTGGTGGCATCAGTACCGGCCAACAAATGGCTGCAGCTATAGCGGTTGGAGCCTGTGCAGTTATCACAGGCACACGTTTAATTGCCACGCCGGAATCGAGGGCCAAGGATGAATATAAAGAGGCTGTCTGTCTGGCCGGACCCGAGGAGATATTATATACCGATCGTATTACCGGTAACCCAGCCAACTGGTTGGCAGCCAGTATAAAAGATGTACCTGAAAAATTAGAATTGGGTT
>SLHT01000112.1 GCA_007136055.1 Syntrophomonadaceae bacterium | reverse complement strand
ACTTGACCGCAGGAAAAGTAATCGATAAACTAAGGCAAGACAAAAAACGCCGCGAAAGTGATCTAATATTTGTCTTGCCATCAGCTATCGGTTCTGCTGCGTTTGTTCCGGTTAATGATGAAGAATTAATAAAAGAAATCGTGGAATTATTGTGGGTATAAAGAATGGAGAGTGGTATATTTGAATTCAGCAGTAAAACCGGGCCGTGTTATAATCCTAGTTGTCCTGTGCCTGTTAATTATCGCTTCAGGTTACTTTGCTTTTCAAAATGCGGCCGATAGAGAAGAGGGGATCAAGCGCGGCCTCGATATTGCCGGAGGTCTGTACGTTCTCATGGAAGCAGTCGAAACCGAAAATAGTGAGATAGATGATGATGCTATAGAGCGGGCGATTGAAATTATTCGGCTGCGTGTCGACGAGCTGGGGGTTGCCGAACCGGTTATTGCGGCCCAGGGCGATAACCGTATTCGCGTTGAACTGCCCGACTTAGAAGATGTCCAGCAGGCACGGGATATTATCGGACGAACAGCCATGTTGGAATTTATCGGGCCTGACGGCGAAGTAGCTGTTACCGGAGCCAACCTGGTCAATGCCAGGGCTGAAAGAGCTCCTGAACATAGCCCCTATCCCTTTGTCAGCATAGAATTTGACAATGAAGGAGCCAGGCTTTTTGCTACGGCAACCGCACAATTTGTTAATCAGCCGATTGCAATTGTTATAGATGATATAGTTATTTCCGAACCTGTCGTTCGAAATATTATTTCTGACGGAAAAGCAACTATTACCGGCACTTTTGACTTTGAAGAAGCAGCGGAACTGGCCCTGCTTTTGCGCAGTGGGGCCCTGCCCGTTGAACTGCGTGAACTGGAATCACGTTTGATTGGACCGACCCTCGGTCAACGCACTGAAGAAATCGCCGTTTACGCGGCAGGTATCGGGCTGGCCCTTGTTCTGCTGTTTATGATTATTATTTACAGGGTTGCCGGATTAATTGCCGGGGTAGCCCTGGTATTTTACATGTCCCTGGTGTTGTGGGCTCTTACTTACCTGCCGACAACGCTGACCTTGCCGGGTATTGCCGGTTTGATTCTTTCCATTGGAATGGCTGTTGA
Source organism: Syntrophomonadaceae bacterium (assembly GCA_007136055.1). Classification (GTDB taxonomy): domain Bacteria; phylum Bacillota; class Dethiobacteria; order DTU022; family DTU022; genus T3SED10-7. The sequence continues at coordinate 4,577 of SLHT01000112.1, read as the reverse complement.
TGCCAATGTAATTATCTTTGAAAGGATCAAAGATGAACTGCGTTCGGGGCGGACACCGCGCAGCGCTATGGAGGGCGGTTTTCAGCGTGCTTTTCGGGCTATTCTCGATGCCAATATAACCACCCTGATTGTCACCGTTATTCTCTTCAGCCTGGCCAGCGGCCCGGTCAGAGGTTTTGCGGTAACCCTCTTTATCGGAATCATAAGCAGCATGTTTACAGCAATAGTCTTGACGCGTTTGCTGATGCGCCTTGCTTTTAAAGCCGGCCTGATCAGGAGCGGAGTTTATGTGGGGGTGAGAGGATGAAGATTAATTTTATTGGCAACCGCCGCAAAGCATATTTTTTATCAGCAGTGCTGGTTATTGCCGGCTTTCTGTCGCTGACTATTTTTGGTTTAAACTTAGGTATAGATTTTACAGGAGGAACAGTCCTGCATCTGAATCTGGGTGAAGATTTTACCATGGGTGAAGTCCAGGAGGTAATTGCACCCTTTGAAGAATTGGAAGGGGCGGTGATTCAGGTTGTGCAGAGCAGAGACTTAAGCGGCGAACTCGCGGATGAAGGTTTGGTAATCAAGGCTTCCTATATTGAAGAAGAGCGGCGCGATATGATCTTAAGCGCCTTCAGGGATCGCTGGCCTGCTTTAGACCCGGCAGATTTGCGAATTGAAAGCGTCGGCCCTGTAATTGGAGGGGAGCTGGCCCGCCAGGCAATCCTGTCCCTGTCAGTGGCAATTTTACTGATGGTCGGCTATATTACCTTTCGCTTTGAATTCAAGTTTGCCCTTGCCACCATAGCTGCCCTGCTGCATAATATTATTATTGTAATCGGTATCTTTTCCATCCTGCAGATGGAGATCAACGTCCCCTTTGTTGCCGCTATACTCACTGTTTTTGGTTATTCTGTCAATGATACTATTGTGATCTTCGACCGGATTCGTGAGAACATCAAGCATCAGAAGAAGGGCAACTATTCAACCCTGGTAAACGAAAGCATCAATCAAAACCTGGTCCGCTCAATAAATACTTCACTGACCACCCTGTTTGTCCTGACGGCCCTGTTGTTTGGTTTCCACTACTTCATCGGCAGCCTGGACCTGGTTGTCTTTGTTGTTGCCCTGATTCTGGGCGTTATAGTTGGCACCTATTCCTCTATTTTCGTGGCAAGCCCCCTGTGGCTCAACCTTCAGGATGTTAGTTTTGGTCAGAAGCGCAGCCGTGCGGCTTAGTATTATACTATTAAGGAGGGAAACTAATGGGTTCCTTTTACCTGATTTTAGCCCTTGTTTTCATCTTGATTATTGCCATAGTTGCTCTGGCTAATAACGAACCGGTAACTGTTAGCTATATTTTTGGACGTGCTGAAGTATCGCTGATCCTGTTGATTCTTGGATCTGCTTTTGTAGGCGCCCTTGTGATGGGGTTTTTTGCTATTTTTCGCAGTATCCGCACCGCTATTTCTTTTCGTGAGATGAGGCGCAAGAATGAGGACCTGCAAAAGCAGCTTAAAGCTTTGGAAGAAGAAAAGATTTTTCTTGAAGCCGAATTAAACAAGGCTGTTTCTGTGCCTGAAGAAGAAACAGAAGATCAAAAAGAGGCTGAACAGAATGAAAAATTTCAGGAAGAAATTCAGCCTGGTGAAAGCCCTGCTGCCGAAGTAGAAACGGAAGAGGAACCGGATGAGCCTGAACGGTAAACAGTGGGTTTGGCCTGAACATGATCGCGATCGCGCTCATGACCTGGCTAAAAAACTAAATGTTCCACATGCTCTGGCCCGGCTGCTGCTTAGTCGTGGGATCGAAGATTCCAGGCTGGCCGGGGCATTTTTATGTCCGTCAGCCGATCAGCTTCATTCGCCCTGGCTGATGCGTGGCATGGAACAGGCAGTTTCCAGGCTGCTTAAAGCGGTCGGGGATAGAGAAAAGATTGTCATTTACGGTGATTACGATGCTGATGGTATCACTGCAGCGGTCATCCTGGTTGAAACTTTACAAGCACTCGGCGGTAAGGTCGACTTTTTTTTGCCCAGCCGTTTTGACGAGGGATACGGCCTCCACATCGAACCTTTAAAGCAGTTTAAGGATAGTGGAGCCTCGCTTGTGGTTACTGTTGATTGCGGTATTAATGCTGTTGAAGAAGCAGCCTATGCTTCGGAGATCGGCCTCGATCTAATCATTACCGATCACCACCAGCCTCTTGCACATGTGCCTGAAGCCGTGGCGGTGATTAACCCGCTGCAAAAAGAATGTCCATACCCCTTTAAAGAACTTTCAGGGGCGGGCATAGCATTTAAGCTTGCTGTCGCCCTGACGGACAAGTCAGGTAATCTTTTCCCTTCGCGCTTGCTCGATTTGGCTGCTTTGGGTACAGCCGCCGATGTTGTGCCTCTGCTTGGCGAAAACAGGGTTATTGTAGCATTAGGTTTAGAAATCATACGTGGTCTCGAGCGTCCCGGTTTTAAAGCCCTGTCCCATGCAGTGCGCTTAGAGTCGGAGCGTATTAACAGCTCAGCTCTTTCCTTTATGCTTGCTCCTGCGGTTAATGCTGCGGGCCGTATGGGTGAAGCGCTGCCTGCGGCGCAACTGCTGCTTGAAAAGGATACGGCTAAAGCGGCAGAACTGGCCGTGCAATTGCACGAGGTTAACCAGGTGCGGCGCTCAATAGAACAAAAAATCCTGATCGAGGCCGAAGAGGCTGCTCTTGAGCTCCTTTCCAGTGAAGAAACAAAAATAATTACCCTTTCGTCTGAAAACTGGCATCATGGTGTAATCGGTATTGTCGCCTCGCGGTTGGTTGATAAATTTAACTGCCCAGTTGTTTTAATTGCCCTGGCAGATGGACGGGGTCGCGGTTCAGCGCGCAGTCTTCCCGGTTTTGATATCACCGCCGCCCTTTCCGGTAGTCCCTCTTTACTGGAGCATTTCGGAGGCCATGAACAGGCAGCAGGGTTTACAATCGAAGAAGGCAAAATCGAACAACTGCGCCAAAGCCTGAATTGCTATGCACTTAGCGGTATGGGTGATAGCAGGGTAAGCCCTAACTTGTACATCGATGCAGAACTGGACGGCTGCGAAATCGACTTTGAACTGGCTGGCGCCATAGAGCAGCTGCAGCCCTTTGGCAATGAAAATCCTACGCCCCTTTTCGGCAGCAGGGATTGGGAAATTACTTCCTTGCGTTTGGTCGGGGCTGATAAAAAACATCTTAAGCTAAGTGTACGGAAAGGCGAAAGGATTCTTGACGCGATTATGTTTTCCGCAGCCAACCTGGAAGCGCAGCTGGAAAAAGGACGCCGGGTTGACCTGGCTTTCGGGTTGAAAAATGGTTTTTTCCGTGACCAAAAGACCCTGGATGTCGAGGTTAAAGATTTAAGCTATAGCGACACTTTATCCAGCGGTAACCTGGAAATAATAGATCTTCGAGGCAGTAAAAGACGTCTTGACTTATCAAAAGAAATTCTCGGGCAGGAAGAAGGCAATTGTATTATCTTTGCTGCTACGCGTTCGAGGGCAAATAAAATAAAAGAAAAAAGTCCAGTTAGACAGTGTCCTTATACGATTACCAGCGGAGCAATGAATGGCGGCAGGGCCGACCTGCCTGAAGAAGCCGAAACGCTTTTGCTCTTTGATTTGCCCCTTCACGAAAGTGTAGTTGAACCGATTTTTAAAGGCAGCTACAAAGATGGCAAACTTAAAGTATACCTTCTCTATAACAATGAAGACCAGGAGCAAAACTGCCGGTTAATTGATATGTCTCTTCCTTCGGCGGAGATGTTGGAAACGATCGTTGCCGCCCTGGCTGAAACTGCCGCCGACGGAATGGAAATAACCTTTCCGGGCAAGGTCGGGCAAGTATTAAAAGTTAAGCCTGCAAACAGTTTCTGGGACCGTGTTGAAAGCATCCTGACCGAAATTAGCCTGTTGGAAAGCGGCCGTCTTTCTTCAGAGAGGGAAAAAATTAGGAAAAACTGGCCCGACTGCCTCGAATTGTCTTCCACTTACTGTTCCACCAGGGAACTGATAGAAAGTTGCGAGTACTTCCAGCGCCTGCTCCTCGACGGATCCCTCGAAGAAATCACTGCTTACTTCCATCATCTCAGCGGCAGGTAAGGAATTGCTATAGAAATGACAGCCAATTTTTAGTATTATAGATATTGTTGAAGCAGGTTTCCGCCCGGACGGGAGAGTTAACCTGTGTCCGGACTTCCTGTCAGGTGAGGGACTTTAAGGAATGGTTAAAATGACTGTTAAAGAACAAAAACTAAATGAACTCAAAAAAAGGATCCAGCGTTATTATCCCGATTTAAAAGATTGGAACCTGGTTGAAAAAGCTTATCAGTATTCAGTGGAGGCTCATTCCGGCCAGCTTCGCGAATCGGGAGAGTCTTATATTACCCATCCCCTCGGGGTAGCCTTGATCCTGACCGAACTGGAACTCGACCTGATGACCATCATCGCCGGCCTGCTGCATGATGTAGTTGAAGATACAGGGCGGACCATTGAAGATATCCGGGAAGAGTTTGGCGAAGAGGTATCTGTGCTGGTAGATGGTGTGACCAAATTAAGCCGCCTTGATT
>SLHT01000196.1 GCA_007136055.1 Syntrophomonadaceae bacterium | reverse complement strand
TCGATCACTTTAATAATCCCCGTAATGTCGGTGAGCTGCCTGATGCAGATGCTGTCGGTGAAACAGGCAGCTTTAAATGCGGCGATACGATGAAGCTTTATCTGAAGGTTAAAGACGGGATCATAGAAGACGTTAGTTTTCAAACTTATGGGTGTGGTGCGGCTATCGCCAGCAGCAGCATGCTTACTGAAATGGTGAAAGGAAAGACTCTTGATGAAGCGATGAAGATTAGCAACCAGGATGTAGCTGATCGCCTCGGCGGGCTTCCTCCTCTAAAATTGCACTGTTCAAACCTCGCGGCAGATGCGCTGCATAATGCAGTTGAAGAATATCGCAAGAAACAGGAAACCGCAAAAAGATAATTATTATTTTCGGATTGATAAAATATGCAGATCGACTTGACAAACCCCCATGAGGAGTGATATTTTTTAACTAGCTTTAGCACTCTTAAGCTTGGAGTGCTAAAGCGTAGGAACGGGGGATGGATCATGACAGCAACACTTAATGAGAGGAAAAAGCAGATCCTAAAGGCAGTTGTTGTTAATTATATTGTAACTGCCGAACCTGTTGGATCACGGACAGTATCCCGCTCTCATCGGATGGACTTAAGCTCAGCTACAATTCGTAATGAGATGGCCGATCTCGAAGATTTGGGTTATCTGATTCAGCCCCATACTTCTGCTGGAAGAATCCCTACGCAGTTGGGATATCGTTATTACGTCGATAATTTGATGGACTTAGATGATCTTAGTTCTGATGATGAACTGGTTATAAGTAGTTCTTTAAGCGTCGAAAAGATGCGTGAAATCGAACAGATTATCAACAATTCTGCGCGGGTTTTGTCCTCGGCAACGAACCAGACATCACTAATTATGGGGCCGCAGTTCCAGAAAAGCGCATTTCACCATCTGCGTATTTTGCCGCTGGATGAAAAACGCAGTTTGGTCGTTCTAATTACCGATACTGGGTTTATTAAAAACAAGGTTATCGAGATGCAGCAGCAATTAAGCCAACATGAATTACAACAGGTTGTAAACTATCTTAACCAGAAGCTTTATGGATTGACGATAGATCAGGTCACCACTTCCCTGATTAACGAGCTGAAACGTGATCTGTTCAGGCGGCTTGAAATACTTGAGCAAGCCTTTATTCTTTTGGAAGAAAGCCTAAAAGAAGAAAAGCAGATTCGGGTATTTTTAGGAGGAACAACCAATATCCTTAACCAGCCTGAATTTAAGGATGTCGATAAAATAAGGAGAATGTTGAACCTTTTTGAGCAGGAACCGCTGCTTTTCAAAATACTCGAGGATACTTCCAGCGAAGATGATATTGTTGTAAAAATTGGGGCAGAAAATGAACATGAAGATATCCATGAGTGTACCCTGATTACAGGAACATACAAGATACATGATAAAACCTCGGGGACAGTCGGTGTGCTCGGACCGACCAGGATGGACTACAGTCACGTAATAAGCGTCATGCGTCGCATGGTTAATTATCTTAATCAGAGCCTTGGTTCTTAATTGTTTTATTTGAAAAATATTTAGTAAGCAGGTGAGTTCTATGTTGGATGAAGAAAAAAATAACCACAAAAAAGCAGAAGGAAAGGGTCCTGAAGAAAGCGAGGGCCAAGATTTAGAAACAAATGAGGTCGAAGTAGCTGAAGTAATAATGGAAGAAGATGCTTTAGAAGCGGACGAACAATCCGGACATGATCAAGCAATCCGGGAGTGGCAGCAAGAAAAAGATGAACTGCTTGAGCAAATAAAGCGCAAACAGGCTGATATCGACAATTTGCGCCGGAGAAGCAAGATCGAACAAGCCGAAGCCAGGGAATATGCCCTGCACCAATTTCTTTGCCGCCTTTTGCCGGTTATTGATAACCTGGAGCGTGCCCTCGAATCTGCCCGTTTAGCTGAAAATATGCCTGATGGCCATGTTAAGGGGCTGGAGATGATCTATGATCAGCTTATACAGATTCTTGAGCAGGAAGGAGTCAGTGAAATTGAAGCAGTCGGCTGCAAGTTCGATCCAAACTACCATCACGCTGTAATCCAGGAAAAAAGTGATGATAATGAGCCGGGAACTGTTTTGGAGGAATTGCAGAAAGGCTATCAGCACCGGAAAAAGATTTTGCGACCTTCCATGGTCAAAGTTTGCGGGGAGTAAGAAAATTGCAGGAGTCAGAAGCCGGGAGTCGGGATAAAAAAATTAGGTAGAGTAGAAATATACGGGCGAAAGCCTGGTTTATCCTACATACCGTCTTTTGAAAACTAATAATTCTTATTAAAGATAAAAATAGGAGGAAGAAAAATGGGAAAAGTGGTAGGAATTGATTTAGGAACAACAAATTCAGTAGTCGCTGCTGTAATTGGCAGCGAACCGGAAATTATTGCCAATGCAGAAGGTAGCAGGTTAACACCTTCAGTAGTTGCCTTTACCAAGGAAGGCGAGCGCCTGGTTGGCCAGGTTGCTAAACGTCAAACAATTACTAATCCAGACCGCACCATAGCTTCAGTAAAACGTGAGATGGGAACAAATTACAAGGCAGAAATTGATGAGAAAGAATATACTCCGCAGGAGATTTCGGCTATGGTTTTGCAAAAGCTGAAAACCGATGCGGAAAGTTTTTTAGGTGAGAAAATTACACAGGCGGTTATTACAGTTCCTGCTTATTTTACAGACAGCCAGAGGCAGGCGACCAAGGATGCCGGAACTATCGCCGGCCTGGAAGTCCTGCGTATTATAAATGAGCCAACCGCAGCCGCTTTGGCCTACGGGCTCGATAAAAAAGGCGATCAAAAAATACTGGTTTTCGACCTCGGCGGCGGCACTTTTGATGTTTCCGTGTTGGAGTTGGGCGATGATGTGGTTGAAGTCAAGGCTACAAGCGGCAATAACCGCCTGGGCGGAGATGATTTTGACCAGCGGATCGTTGATTATATAGCAGAAGAATTCAAAAAAGACCAGGGTATTGATCTGCGCAAAGACCGTATGGCCCTGCAAAGACTCAGCGAAGCGGCAGAAAAGGCCAAGGTAGAACTTTCGTCGGTTACATCGACTGATATTAATCTGCCTTTTATTACTGCTACCCAGGACGGTCCGAAACACCTCAATGTACCTTTAACGAGGGCTAAATTCGATGAATTAACCGCCGACCTGGTTGAAAAAACAATGGGTCCGACTAGGCAGGCTTTAGGTGATGCCGGCCTTGATTCAGCAGGGGTCGATCGGATTATTCTGGTCGGTGGCTCTACACGGATTCCTGCCGTCCAGGAAGCTATACGCAAACTTCTTGGCCAGGAGCCGCATAAAGGTGTAAATCCTGATGAGGTGGTTGCCATGGGCGCTGCCTACCAGGCTGCCGTTCTCGGTGGTGAAGCTAAAGATGTGCTTCTTCTCGATGTGACCCCGCTATCTCTGGGTATTGAAACACTGGGCGGTGTTTATACTAAAATCATTGAGCGAAATACAACCATTCCTACCGAGAAGAAACAAATATTTTCGACCGCGGCCGATAACCAGACCAGCGTGGAAATACACGTTCTACAGGGAGAACGGGCTATGGCGACTGATAACAAAACCATGGGGCGCTTTATGCTTGACGGTATTCCTCCCGCTCCGCGTGGGGTGCCGCAGATTGAAGTAAGTTTTAACATTGATGCAAACGGTATAGTTAATGTTTCGGCCAAAGATCTTGGCACGAATCGTGAACAAAATATTACTATTACTGCTTCGAGCGGTTTGGAAAAAGACCAGATCGACGAAATGGTCAACGAGGCTGAAAAATATGCCGAGGAAGACCAAAAGCGTCGTGAGTTGGCTGAAGCACGCAATCAGGCCGACAGTTTGGCCTACAGCGCCGAAAAGTCTCTTAAAGACCTGGGCGATCAAGTAGAGCCGGATAAAGCAGAAGAAGTTAACAAAGCAATTGAGGAACTCCGGGAGGCATCGAAGGGTGAAGAACTCGATCGGATTAAAGAGGCTACCGAGAAAATGAACACTTATATGCACGAGCTCTCTACAAAACTTTATGAGCAGGCGAAAGCCCAGGAGGGTGAAGCTGCTGCAGGTGAAGAAGGAGCAGAAGGCGGAGAAAGCAGTGAAGATGAAAACGTAGTAGATGCCGATTACGATGTGCAGGATGAAGAAGGAAGTGCAGAGGAAAACAGCGAAGAAGAGAGTGAAGAAGGTAAGAAAGAAAGCTAAACGGCTGAATAAGATTTAGTGAGGATGATATCTGGATATGAGCAAAAGAGATTATTATGAAGTACTGGGTCTGGAAAGCAGCGCTTCAGCTGATGAAATAAAAAAAGCATATCGGCGCCTGGCTAAGCAGTACCATCCTGATTTCAATAAAGACGATGCTGAAACAGCAAAGAAATTTAATGAAATCAAGGAAGCCTATGATGTTTTAAGCGATCCTCAAAAACGGGAACACTATGATCGTTTTGGACACCAGGCCGGGTTTGGTGGCGGCGGGGCCGGGCCGGAAGGCTTCGGAGGTTCGGGATTTGAAGGATTTGGTTTTGGCGGCGGCATTGATGAGATCTTTGAACAGTTTTTTGGTGGCATGAGCGGTGCAGGCCGGCGTCGTCCGCCCGGTCCCGAACAGGGTAACCATCTGCGCTATGATCTGGATATCACCCTGGAAGAAGCTTTTAGCGGTGTTGAGAAAGTGATCACCATACCAAGGACCGAAACCTGTCCTGAATGTGAAGGAAGCCGGGCTAAAGCGGGAACAAGTCCTGAAACATGCTCGACCTGTAAAGGTAGTGGGCAACAGCAGTTCGCCCGCAATACACCTTTTGGCCGAGTCATGAGCATGCAGGTCTGCAGTAACTGCCGTGGTGAAGGCACTGTTGTTAAGGAGCCATGTCCGGCTTGCAGGGCGCAGGGTCGGGTAGTGAAAGAGCGGAAAATTGATGTTAAAATTCCTGCAGGTATTGAAGACGGTTCACGTTTGCGTGTTAATGGAGGCGGCGAAGCCGGTATTCGCGGAGGCCCGCCGGGTGATCTTTATGTTGTAATTAGAGTCAGGCCCCATAAAAGATTTAAACGGCAGGGCAATGATTTGATCCTGGAAATGCCAATCAGTATCAGCCAGGCTGCTTTAGGAGCTGAGATGGAAGTAACTACCCTTGCCGGAAGCGCGGATTTAAGGATACCTGAAGGAACTCAGCACGGGTCTGCTTTTCGTTTAAAAGGGCATGGCATGCCTCATTTGCGGGGATCAGGTAAAGGTGACCTGCGGGTGAAGGTAAAAGTGACAGTTCCAAAGCGGCTTAACGCCCGCCAAAAAGAACTACTTGCGGAGCTGGCATATATCAGCGGTGAAGAAGTGGGTCTTGAAAACAAAGGCATATTCGACAAATTCAAAGATGCTTTTGGCGGATAATAATTTCCGCCCGTTTTGGAGGCGCCGATGCACTATTTTTATATTGAAGGAGAAACTCTAAGCGGCGGAGAAGAAGTAGCTCTTTCTAACCGGGATATTAATCATGCTTATCGTGTATTACGCCTGAAAGCAGGAGACGAAGTGGTTGTTGCCGATGGGCTGGGTATGGCCAGGCAGGGCACAATTACTTTTTCTTCACCTCAGAAAATCCTGGTTATGTTGGGTGGGGAACAAAACCAGGCGGAATCACCACTTAAGATCACCCTTTTCCAGTCACTGGTTAAAGGTGATAAGATGGATTTAATTATAAGGCAGGCTGTTGAGTTAGGTGTTTC
>SLHT01000127.1 GCA_007136055.1 Syntrophomonadaceae bacterium | reverse complement strand
ACGGCTTCTTCCTGGATAACCCTTAGCAGCTTTGATTGAAGAGGCAGGCTCATCGAATTAACTTCGTCTAAAACCAGTGTTCCTTCTGTGGCCTGTTCAAAAAGGCCCGGCCTGTCTATCGCTCCGGTAAAAGCGCCTTTAACCGTTCCGAAAAGCAAGCCTTCAAGCAAATTTTCCGGGATAGCCGCGCAATTTATAGCAATAAATGGCTTTTCTTTGCGATTTCCTGCGCTGTGGATTCCCTGGGCCAGGAGCTCTTTCCCCGTTCCGGTTTCACCGTAAATAAGTACAGGCAGGCTGTTCTCTGCTGTTTTTCGGGCCCAGTTCATGGTGTCTTGAAGGCGATGATTGCTTCCGATAATATCGTCAAAGGTGTGTTTAGCGCTGGTAAGCCTTGGTTTGTTGGTTTTATCCAGGCTGGTCCTGTAGAGGTTTGTTTGCAGGTCCATTATAATTTTGGAGAGTTTCTTTACCTTGGAGTAATCTTTCATCACGGAAACCGCCCCGATAATTTCGTTGCCCTCCATGATCGGGACAGTGCTGCAGATAATTTCCACGTAGGTTCCGCTGAATTCGGTTGTATATTCCTGGTATTGATCGAGAATCGGTTTTTTCTCCCGTACCGCTTGCATCAGTAGGCTATCTCCAGCATGAAAATCATAAACTTCATCAACATGTTTATTTAAAACCTGCTTTCGGCTCATCTTTTCACGCCGCTCGTTGGCGCTGTTGTATATGTTAATGTAACCATCTTTGTCACAGCCGATAATGGCTTCATCAATAGAGTCGATCATTTTTTCCAGCTGAACTTCGGGCAGACTGGAGATCTTAGCTGCCCGGTTTGTCGCCTTGGCTTTGTTTTCAGGACTCACAACAAATCCCTCCTTAAATCCTTATAATCAAAACAGTGCAAAATAATATTGCACTGCAAAAAAGAATTGCATGCTCCATATATGTATTATAGCATAGTCAGAGCATGTTGATGCAAACACATTTTGCACTTTTTTTGACTTAGCTTTTCTGGCTGTTTCGGCTTACCTGCCGGTGACATTTGTATATATTATTATCTTCTTTGTTTTCAATGTCTATTCCTGCCGGGAATGCTTTTTTTACAGGGGCTTCTCTGATCAGACAATACCGGGGCTGATAATTTAGTTGGTATTATAAGAAATGGTATGTTAATTGCATGTTAGTTCCTTATGACCAGGGCAGGAGGGTTCGGATATGCGTATTCAAAATCATCCTATATTAGATTTTAAAAAAGGCGCTAAGGTTAATTTTACTTTTGACGGTGTGAAAGTTGAAGGTTACGAGGGAGAACCGATCGCTGCCGCTTTGCATGCAGCAGGAGTAAGGGTATTGTCTCACAGCCGTAACTATAAGCGGCCGCGGGGCTTCTGGTGTGCCATCGGAAACTGCTCTTCCTGTAATATGCGGGTTAACGGGGTGCCCAATGTGCGGACCTGTGTTGAACCGCTGCAGGACGGGATGATCGTTGAAACCCAGGAGGGCAAAGGTAAAATCGGGGGTGTTTGCGATGGATAAAGCTGAAATCCTGGTTATCGGAAGCGGCCCGGCAGGCTTAAAGGCCGCCTTAAGTGCTGCTGAACAGGGCGCTGAGGTAACTCTGGTCGAGCGGGATCCCTTTCTTGGAGGTCAACTTGTCAAGCAGACCCATATGTTTTTTGGCTCAAAGGAACAGTATGCCGCGGAAAGAGGCTTTAAGATAGCGGAAAAGCTCAGCCGGGAAGTTGAAGCGCACCCCGGGATCCGTGTCTTATGCGATACAACTGCTCTCGGTTACTATGATGACGGGGTAGTATCTTTAGAAGTGAAGGGCAGGTTTGCCACAGTGAAGCCGCAGTCCCTGATTATGGCCACAGGGGCACAGGAAAATACGCTCATGTTTCCCAATTGTGACCTGCCCGGGGTTTACGGCGCAGGGGCAGTGCAGACCCTGATGAATGTACATGGAATAATTCCGGGTAAACGTGTAGCCATGGTCGGAGCCGGCAATATCGGTGTTATCGTCAGCTACCAGCTGTTGCAGGCCGGGGTTGAAGTGCCTGCAATTGTTGAAGCTCTTCCCCACATTGGGGCCTACCATGTCCATGCTTCCAAGGTGCGCCGGATGGGGGTGCCAATTTACACTTCGCACACCGTTCTTTCTGCTCATGGAAAAGATAGTCTGGAAAAAATAACTATGGTCGCAATTGATCAGGACCGGCAGCCTGTGGCAGGGACTGAACAAGAGCTTGATGTCGATGTTCTCTGTATTGCCGTCGGTCTAACCCCCCTGACAGAAATACTTTTTCAGGCCGGTTGCAAGATGGTTTACATTCCCGAGTTAGGCGGCCATGTTGCAATGCGTAGCGATACCCTGGAAACCTCTGTTCCTAATATATTTGTCTGTGGGGATGTTGGCGGAATCGAGGAAGCCAGTGCAGCCATGGTTGAAGGCAGCATTGCCGGTCTCACGGCTGCCCGGAACTTCGGTTACGGTAAAGACAGTTATGAAGATCAGCTTGCCGCTGCACGGCGGGAACTAGATTCTTTAAGAAGTGGGCCTGTGGGGGAAAAAATCCGCAGCGGCCTTAAAAGACTGAGCAGTTTCGGGGAGGTGACCCAATAATGCTCGAAAAAACAGGAGTGCCCGCCCGCGAGCAGGTTGAAGCTGTTAAGCCAACTCAAGAACGTCTGGCCAAAGGTCCTGTAGCCATTGTCGAGTGCTTTCAGGAAATACCCTGTGATCCTTGTTATACAGCCTGTAAGAGGGAAGCCTTTTTGCCTTTTGAAGATATCAACGACCTCCCGCAGACGGACTTTGAAAAGTGCAACGGTTGTGGGATTTGTATCGGCGCCTGCCCCGGATTGGCGATCTTTATTGTCGACGAATCATATGCTGATCACGAAGCCCTGATCATGATTCCCTGGGAATTCCTGCCAGTTCCTGCTGAAGGCAGCATTGTTCAGGGTTTAAACCGGGAAGGGGAGGCAGTTGCCGAAGTTAAGGTAAAAGATGTGCGCTCAGCAGGGAAAAATAAAAAAACCAGCATCATAACCCTGATTGTGCCTAAAGAGTTTGCTCATGATATACGCAGTATAAAAGTATAATGTGCTTAATCAAATTAAAACCGGGTGTGGCCGTGCAGCTTTAACATTTTATTCGTTCCCGTTGAGCAGCATCGTATAAAGGGGCCCTACCGGACTGCAGGAAAGGATGAGCGCTGTGTCAGACAAAACAATCATCTGCCGCTGTGAAGATTTGACCGTAGAAGAAATTCGCGAATGGATAAGTAAGGGTTGTGACGGTTTTGAAGAAATAAAAAGAGCAACCCGCATCGGCATGGGCGCCTGCCAGGGGAGGACCTGCCGCCGCCACTTGATAGCGGAATTGGCCCACGCGAACCAAAAAAGCCCGGCTGAAATTGACCTTTCCACTTTCCGTCCGCCAACTAAACCATTAAAGTTTGGCGCTGTTGCAGGAGTTGATCAAGATGATTAAATCTGCAGATGTTGTTGTTATCGGTGGTGGTTCCATAGGTTGTTCTGCGGCTTATAACCTGGCCCGCCTCGGTTTTAAAAATGTAGCGGTGCTCGAGAAAGGCTACATCTGCCGGGGTTCTACCGGCCGCTGTGCAGCCGGAATCAGGCAGCAGTGGGGAACCGAAATGAACTGCCTTATTTCCCGCCAAAGTATCAGATGTTTTGAAGTGATGAATGAGATGCTTGAGTATGATGGCGATGTTGAGTTCATTCAGAACGGTTACCTGATGGTTACCTACTCTGAAAAAGAAGCGGCTATGCTCAGTGAAAATCTAAAACTACATAAAAAGCTGGGCATTCCGGTTCAGCTGCTTTCCATTGATGATGTTAAAGAGATTGTTCCGGTTATCAATACCGACCGAATAATTGCTTCTACAATTTGCATGGAAGACGGCCAGGCCAACCCTTTTAAAGTGACCGACGCCTATTACCGGGCTGCCGAGCGGTTGGGAGTTAATTTTTATACCTATACCGAGGTTACAGGGTTTAAAATGCAGGATAAAAAAATAACAGCGGTTGTAACTGACAGGGGCGAAATCGCCACAGATACAGTGGTTAATGCAACCGGCCCCTATGCTAAATTGATCAGTAAAATGATCGGTCACGAACTGCCTGTAGAGCCCGAAAGGCATCAAATTGTGGTTACCGAACCGCTTGATCCCTTCCTCAAGCCGCTGGTGATGAATTTTTTCCATAATTCATATTGCCAGCAGGTTGTTAACGGATCAATCCTGGTCGGTTACGGGAACCCTACCGAACCGAAAGGGCTTAATTACGATTGCAGCTGGCAGTTTATTGAGGAACTGGCTGCAAAAGTGATCGATCAGTTTCCGGTTATGAAAAACGTTAACATAATCAGGCACTGGTCCGGTCATTACGGTATATCACCCGACGGCCAGCCTGTTATGGGAACAGTACCCGGGATAGAGGGCTATTACCTGGCTCTTGGCTGCGGTAAAGGGTTTATGCTTTCGCCGATGATTGGCGAGCTTATTGCCCAGTGTGTGGCCGGAAAAGAGACAACCCTGCCGATTGATATCCTTAATGTCGAGCGGTTCAATAAAGGCGAACTGATCATTGAACCGGCGGTAGTTTGATAATATATAGTGAAGACAGATGAGGTGGGAATTTTGAAACTGAAAGTCAAAGAAGAGCTTTGTTCCGGCTGTAATGTCTGCCGGGTGGTTTGTGCCCTGCAGAATTTCGGTGTTGTGCAGCCATCCCAGGCCCTGCTGAAAATAAAGGGACAGTTTCCCGATCCGGGCACCTATAAAATAATTTACTGCACCCAGTGCGGAGACTGTGCCGAGGCCTGTCCAGAAAATGCGATCATAGAAAAAAATGGTGAATACAATATCGACTACGATCTCTGCACGCAATGCATGGTCTGTGTTGATAGCTGTCCTTTTGATGTCATGGTCGTAACAGAAGCAGAATATCCGGCTAAATGCACGGGTTGCGGGAAATGTGTGAAACTGTGTCCCCGGCAGGCTGTTCTGGCAGACCGGATTGCAAAGGAGGCTATATAGTGCTCTATGGCTATGCAGGCAAAATACTAAAAATAGATCTTAGCTCAGGGAAACAGAGTATTGAAAACACCCCTGCAGAGATGGCAGAAAAATACCTGGGAGGACGGGGCTTTGTTGCCCGCCTGCTTTATGACATGCTGGAACCGGGCACCGATCCGTTAGGGCCCGATAATGTTGTTATAGTTGCAACCGGCCCGCTAAGCGGTCACCTGCTGCCCGGGAGCGGCAAAACACATTTCGGAGCCCTCTCACCCGCGACAGGCGGTTACGGGGACAGCAACATGGGCGGCCATTTCGGCCCGGCCCTGAAATATGCCGGTTACGACTGCCTGGTTTTAGAGGGGGCAGCAGATCAGCTCTCCACCCTAGTTATTGATAATGATGATATTAAGATTATTCCCGGAGAATCACTGCGGGGCAAGGGGGCCATTGATGCCGAAAAAGAGCTTAAAGAACAGCTCGGTGAAGATTATCAAATACTTACGATCGGCCCTGCGGGGGAGAACAAGGTGGTTTATGCCTGTATCTCGCACGACTTCGGCCGTCAGGCCGGCCGGACAGGTGTTGCCGCAGTTCTCGGTTCTAAAAATATAAAGGCCATTGCCGTTCGCGGCACGAAGGCAATTCCGGTTTTTGATCCAAAAGCAGCGCAGAAAAAGGGCGAAGAAATGTACAGGGTTTGTTTTAGCAAACCAGGTT
>SLHT01000042.1 GCA_007136055.1 Syntrophomonadaceae bacterium | reverse complement strand
TTTCCACTACTTCTTTCCACTTGTGTCCTTCGGAAGCCGAAACCCAGCTCATATGGAAGCGCCTTGGATCGACACCGACAAATTCCATCAGATCTTTTAGCATGCCCAGACGGCGCCGGGCGTAGTAGTTGCCTTCCATGTAGTGGCAGTCACCCGGGTGGCACCCCGAGACAAGGACCCCATCGGCGCCCTGCTGGAGAGCGTTCATGACGTACAAGGGGTTAACCCGCCCGGAACACATTACCCTGATAATTTGGATATTGGAAGGGTAGTTAACCCGACTTGTCCCTGCCAGGTCGGCGCCCGCGTAAGAACACCAGTTACAAAGAAACGCGACTATGTTTGGTTCGAAGTTTGCATTCATCTCATGACCCCCAATGCTGCAATCTGCGGTAAGATCTGGCTGTCGCGGAACGACTTCGGCTGGATTGAGTCAGACAAACAGGCAGCCGAACATGAACCGCAACCTTTACAGAGGGCTTCGTTAACCCGGGCTACTTCCACTTCGTTGCCAAAGCGGTTTACGGTGACCATTTCGATAGCGGTATAGGGGCAGATGTTTACACAAAAAGCACAGCCCCGGCAGGTTGCTTCATTGACTATAGCAACCTGGGCATTGATTGTAACTTTACCCCTGGCCAGCGGGATCATCGCCGAAGCAGCAGCTCCCTTGGCCTGAGCTACTGTATCGGGAATATCTTTCGGACCCTGGGCGCAACCGGCTAAAAATACGCCGTCCGTGGCTGTATCAACGGGCCGAAGCTTGGGATGCGCTTCTAAGAAGAAGCCGTCAGGCGACTGGGACAGCCGAAGCAGGTCCATCACCCCGCGCATGTCGGCACGCGGTTCTAAACCTACCCCCAATACAACCATGTCTACTTCATCTTCAAGCGGTGTCGAGGTTAGTGTGTCTTCGACCTTGACGACAAGCTTTTTGCCCCGCTTAAATATTTCAGAGGGGTTACCGCGGATATAACGAACATTTTCGCGGCGAACCCGATCGTAGAACTCTTCAAAACCTTTTCCAAAGGCCCTGACATCCATGTAGTAAATCCTGATCTTTGCATCAGGCAATTTATCTCTGATCAGGTGAGCCTGTTTGGCCACATACATGCAGCAGACCCTGGAACAGTACTCGTTACCGACGCTCTCATCGCGCGAACCGACACACTTGATCAAAGCTACCTCTTTCGGTTCAATTTCTTCCTCGCCATTAAAGATTTTAACTTTGCCTCCGGTCGGTCCCGATGCGGAAACGAGGCGTTCCATCTCCATGCCTGTGATCACGTTGGGATAATCATCGTAACCGTATTCGGGTTTGCGTGAAGCATCAAAGGGATCAAAGCCAGTCGCCACTATAACAGCGCCGACCTTGAACTCAACAAATTCATCTTTCTGTTCGAAGTTGATCGCCCCTGCTCCGCAAACATCCTGGCATTTAGGGCTCTTGCCGCATTTGCCCTTGCTTAAGTAAAGGCAGTTCTCGGCATCAATGGTATACTTCGCCGGGACCGCCTGGGGGAAGGGCAGGTATATTGCTGAACGTTTGCCCATACCCTGGTCGAACTCGCTCGGAAAACGGTCTTTAACCCGGCATTCCGTAGCGCAGTCGCCGCAACCGGTACATTTGTCAAAATCAACATAGCGCGCTTTTTTACGCACCCTAACGTCAAAGTTGCCGACAAACCCGTTAATCTCTTCAACTTCAGAGTAGCTTAAGAGTTCGATATTGGGGTGACTGGCAGCATCGACCATTTTTGGAGTTAGAATACATGCCGAGCAGTCAAGCGTAGGAAAGGTTTTATCCAGCTGGGCCATCCGACCACCTACTGAGGGGGTCTTTTCAACCAAATATACCTTAAAACCCGCATCAGCAATGTCCAAAGCAGCTTGAATGCCGGCAATGCCCGCCCCGATAACCAGGGCGGCAGGCTCTGCATCTACTTCTTTGGTTTCGAGCGCTTCGAGCAACCTAACTTTGGCTACAGAAGCGGAAACCAGCTTTTCTGCCTTGGCTGTACCCTCTTCGATATCTTCATGGACCCAGGAGCACTGCTCCCTAATATTGGCCATCTCAAGAAAATAGGGGTTCACGCCCGCCTCCGCAATCGCCTTCCTGAATGTCGGCTCGTGCATGCGGGGTGAGCAGGAAGCGACAACTATTCTATTTAACCCCTGGTCCTTTATATCTTTCTTGATCAGGACCTGTCCGGGATCGGAACACATGTAAGAATAGGTACGCGCCACTTTTACATCAGGCAGTTTTTGTGCAAATTCTGCAACTGCATCCACATCCACTGTCGAAGAAATATTAATTCCACAGTGACAGATATAGACGCCCACTTTTGGTTTTTCCGTCATCTGGTTTTTCATCCTCCCGCAAAGATTAGCCCTTGTGAAGCTAGTTGACCTTATTTAAGCTCCTTGAGCTTTTCGGTTAACTTGGGCAAAACTTTGAACATGTCATCGACAATAGCGTAGTCGGCCACTGAAAAAATTGGAGCCTCGGGATCTTTATTGATGGCCACAATTGTCTTAGCCCCTTTCATTCCGGCCAGGTGCTGGAAAGCTCCGGATACGCCAAGAGCTATATAAAGCTTCGGTTTAACTGTTTTACCTGAAGTGCCAACCTGGCGGTCATGGGGAATCCAACCTGCATCAGTTGCCGCCCTGGAACCGGCAAGATCGGCTTTAATTGCTTCAGCCAGCGCTTCAATTTCCGGAAGGTTTTTGTCTTCTTTAAGCCCGCGACCGATAGCCACTAAAATATCGGATTGAGTGATATCAACATCGCCGACTTCGGCTTCAACGTATTCGACAAATTTTCGGTAAGTCACATCTTCTTTCAGCGGCGAATCCAATTTTTCCACTTCACCCGCTGCTGATGTCTCAGGCGCTTCTACTGCACCCTCTCTGAAAGTAACCAGGCAAGTATCGGCAGGCTTAAAAGCAACCACGGCATTAACTTTACCCGAATAAAGAGTGCGAGTCGCTTTCAGGGTTCCATCTTCGTAGTCAAGCCCAACCACATCAGAAACAAGGGGCATTTTTTTCTCCACGGCCAGGGCGGGCATAAAATCGACCCCCTGGGCAGTATGGCCGGTCATCAAAACCGCAGGATTCAGTTCATCAACTATAGCCGATAGGGCTATCTGGTATTTTTCGGCGTTAAAATTTTCAAAAGCAGGATCGTCGACAACCATGACCTTAACGCCGTATTCAGTCATCTTCTTGGCCATATCGTCCAGACCACTGCCAAGCAAAAGTACTGCTGTTTCGCCACCCATACCTTCAGCTATCTTGGGGGCCACTGCTAACATTTCAAAGGAAACATCTCTTAGCGCTCCCTGGCGGTGTTCCGCCAATACTAAAACGTTACCCATTACACTAAGCCTCCCTTTTGCAGGATAGACGCCAGTTTTTCAGCCTTTTCTTCAGGCTCACCCTCAATGAATTCAGCAGTAGATTCAACTTCCGGAATGTATAGTTTTTCTAAGACAACCTGGGAAGCATCTGCACTCACTGAGCCTGGATCCATGCCTAAGTCGTCGAGGTTGACAACATTAAGTTCTTTTTTCTGGGCCTGGCGAATACCGCGTATCGGGGCATAGCGAGGCTCGTTGATGCCGGTCTGTATAGTTAATACGGCCGGAAGTTCAAGTTCAACCACTTCCATTAATCCACCTTCAAGCTCACGGTTGACTTTAACTTTACCGTCAAGCAGTTCAACTTTGTTAACCATGGAGGCATGGTTAACTCCCAGTTCTTCGGCCAGGGCCACCCCTGTCGCCATATGCCAGTCATCATTGGCCATACAGCCGGTCAGCACCAGGTCAAATTCCTGTCCCTTGATCCCGCCGGCGAGAACTTTAGCCACCATCAGGGGATCGTGAGCAGCCACTCTATCATCCTCGATGCGAACTGCTTTATCGCACCCTTTGGCCATGGCCATGCGGATCATAACTTCAGATTTTTTCGGTCCGATTGAGAGAACGGTTACTTCGCCACCTTGCGCTTCTTTGATTAAAACCGATTCTTCAACGGCATAATTATCAGCATCATTGATGTCGAATGAAAAACGACTGTCATCAACGGTAAGACCGTCGGGGTTTAACTTTACTTCCGCTTCGGAAGTATCGGGCACATACTTGATACAAACTAAAGTCTTCAATGATCATGCACCTCCTACCAGATTAAATATCTGCTTATTCTTCCATCAATTCACCAAGAAGCTCCATGATTTCAGCTACGCGCATTTCTTCCTCTAAACCTAAGCCTTTCATGGAATCTTCAAGAGTCAGCACACAAAACGGACAGGCAACGGCCACAATATCGGCACCCAATTCTTTGGCGTCTTTAATCCGCGTTTCGGAAAGCCGTTCCTTCTTCGATTCCGATTCCACCCACATCTTGCCTCCGCCTCCCTCACAGCAAAGACTGCGCTCACGGCGGCGATCAAATTCTACCAATTCCACTCCCGGAATACTCTTTAAGATTTCCCGCGGTTCGTCATAGATACCACCCTGCTTACCGAGGTAGCAGGGATCATGGTAAACAATTTTTTTCGGTAATTCGCCCTTCCAGGTCAGCTTGCCATCATTGATCAATTCAACTAACAACTGGGTGTAGTGAACAACGGGCGTTTTAAGATCAGGGTAGTGAGTTTTGAAGGTAGTAAAACAGTGCGGTGAAAGCGTAACAATCCGCTCTGCCTGATATTCATTTAAGTAATCCGAATTATCTTCGACCTGCATTTCGAAAAGCCCCTCTTCACCGAGGGTAAACACTTCACTGCCGCAGCAGGATTCATCCTCAGGAAGGAAAGCATAGTCGACACCGGCCTTGTTCAGCAGTTTAACCATGTTCTGAGCCACGGCCTTGACCCGGGGGTCATAGGCAATAGTGCAGCATACGAAAAAAAGGTTCTCTACATGTTCTTCAGGATCAGCAATCTTGACATCCAAACCTTCCATCCAATCCAAACGGGTTGCCCTAGACTTCTCCCAGGGATTACCCTCAAGGAGAACGCTCTGCAGGGCATCGCGCACTGTCGGTTCGACTTTGCCGCTCTCGACTATCATTGTACGCAGGCCGATTAGAACTTCAAGCGGCTTCAGACCCTTGGGACAGCGCACAGCGCAGGTATGACAGGCTGTACAATCCCATATTTCTGCCAGTTTCGCCAGTTCATCAAGTTTTTCTTCATCATAAGCATCATTTACAAATTGACGAACATTTAAATCGGCCCGAACAGTAACCGGACAACCGCCGGTACAACGACCACATTGGATACAACCAAGCAGATCATATTTTTCGGTAAACGTTTGCATCTCGGTACTCATTAGCATACCCCGCATCATTAAGTAATTATTATACTACAATGCTCCCGGTAAAACCGGTTCGGCTTACCGGTTTGATTTTAAGATACAATTACCCCTCCTTCCACCTCCTCTTTATGCAAGATATAATTAACAGACAATTGCGATATTCCTGGTCTATAGTGTTGGTTTTCGACATTTCCATTAAATTATCCTGCCTGGTTTTTTAAATTCATAAATATTTAACATGTTCAACTATTAACCCATGAAATAATTGTTTTTTATTCGCTTTACGCTCGCTTGAGTCTACAATTAGTAAAAATGTCATTCTTTCAATCCTGTTATCGATGTAATTTAATAAATTATAAGTTGTAATCAGGAACAATAAGTAAAATAAACTTTTAGCCAATTAAACAACCGTGATCTGACCGGGAGAGCCGGTAATGATACGGCCAATCAGATGACCTTCTGCACCTCGTTC
>SLHT01000009.1 GCA_007136055.1 Syntrophomonadaceae bacterium | reverse complement strand
GTTAAAAGACCCTCATCTATTTTTTTCTGATCAAACGGTTCTCCGGCCGCATCCAGCAGGTCGATTTCTTCACGTAGCTTATTGTAGGCGTATTGATCGAGACAGTCTCTGATCTGAGGATGGTCAACACCTTCTTTCCCGGCAGAAATTACAACCGGTGTATCTCCTGGCCTGTTCATTTCAAGCCGGCGGGCCTGCCGGTCATAAATACCGTAAGGACCCGGAGCGCCGCCGGCCGGCCAGTTTATGGGGTGCGAACCGATACCGAGAACTTTTTCAAGTTCGTCCAGCAGGTCCAGCGGTTCCTTGCCCTGGCGGTCGAGTTTATTAATAAAGGTAAAGATCGGAATGCCCTGCATGCGGCAGACTTCAAATAACTTAATGGTTTGCGCTTCCACCCCTTTAGCCATGTCCAGCAGCATTAGAGCGCAGTCGGCGGCGGTAAGGGTGCGGTAAGTATCTTCGCTGAAATCCTGGTGGCCCGGGGTATCGAGAAGATTGATCCGGTACCCCTGGTAGAAAAACTGCATCACGCTGGATGTTATTGATATGCCTCGCTGCCTTTCCATTTCCATCCAGTCGGATGCAGCGTAGGTTTTTGTTTTACGCCCTTTGATCGAACCAGCCAGTCTAATAGCGCCCCCGGAAAGAAGTAGCCTTTCCGTTAAAGTCGTTTTTCCGGCATCAGGGTGAGATATAATGGCAAAGTTACGCCTGCTTTTAATTTCATTTATTAAACTTTTTGCCTGCAAATTAATCCTATTCTCCTTGTTTGTCAGTGTTAGATCATAAAATTGCACGCCTTCTACTATACCACAAGTAAATGAATTTCTGCAGCTTGTGTCGAAGATAATCATCATGACTCTATACGGACTCTATAAATGCGTATAAGGGCAGGTCCCCCTGGCACATTTCAACTACTATATTAGCATTGCTATAGTCGTTGTTGTCAAATATCGCAAGCAGTAAAATAAAATAGGGGGACGGTTTGGAGTGACTCCCTGAAGTGATACATTTTGTTTACGGTTAAACCGCTATATTTTTTGACTGTAACTTGACCAGAGGTGCATAGGGGTAGGCCCCCGGAGCCGACTTACATGGGCGGCTTATTGTGTAAAGGTTTAATGCTAGTAAAAAACAGCCGTTATAAGGCCGACGAACAATAAAAGTGCCCCGTAGATATTTACCCGTTTAATTAAAGTATAGAGCGGGGTTTTAAAGTATTCATTAGTTACGTAAGTGCAGAGATGGACGGGTGAACCGAAGTAGCCAGCATAAGAGCTTAAATATGCAATACCGAAATAGCGGATAGAAAGCATGTCGGGACCGAGAAAAGGAATCAAAATGGGCAGGGCAATTCCCAGGGAAGCAGCGTTATTGCCGGTAATAAAGCCTGTTATAAAGGGAAGGCCGATCCGCAGGACTGTAAGGGGCAGGCCGAGATCAAAAAGGTAATGGACTGACTGCTGAAAAGAGTCTGCTTCTAACATAAAGTCTTTGTAAATTACTATTGTCAATGTAGATAAAGCCAGGGCCCAGTTAAAGCCTTTAAAAAGGATGAATAAGCGCTCATATAGGATCCTGCTTGCCTTTTCTCCGGGCAGGTTAATAAAGAAGCAGGTTATAATCCCGGCTATAACAGCCAGGGGGAAAAAAATTCCGACAGCCAGCCCTAACGTGATGGCGAGAACATATGGTGAAGCTGTAATTAAGATCATTTTGATTGCATATTTTATGCTCTTGTCTTCGCTTGTAATATCTTTTTCTTCTTCTTGCTTTTGGTAGCGAAGAAAGACCAGTAAGGTTGTGATTGCGAATACGATGACGATAACCGGAATTGTATAACTCAA
Source organism: Syntrophomonadaceae bacterium (assembly GCA_007136055.1). Classification (GTDB taxonomy): domain Bacteria; phylum Bacillota; class Dethiobacteria; order DTU022; family DTU022; genus T3SED10-7. Next base: position 3,955 of record SLHT01000009.1, on the reverse strand, counting down.
ATAGCTGATTATGCTTATTCCGCTTAGCGCTGATGCCATAATCAAGCTGGTATTGAAAGGGGTTACCAGTACAACAAGATGCCGGTAAACCATGTTTGAAACAGCCTGTTCGATTGCAGGCATTTTCAGGGCTGTTCCGGTTTTTTCAACCATTGGTGCCGAGATAATGGCTCCTCCCGGTACGGATGAAAATAGAGATATAGTGGCCGGTAGAAATATAACCAGGGCCCGCGGGTCACGGATTAAAAAGCGCAGATTTTCGACCATTTGTTCCATAGCCCCGATTTCGCGGTGTAAGTGGCCCAGCAGGGTGATGGAAATAACCATAGAAACCAGGTAAAAAGCTGTGTAACTGGTTATCGAATTAAAAAGCAATAACAGGTTTTCGCTTAAGTTAAAGCTGTTAGTCAATGCTAAAATCAGGATTGCAAGCAACAACACCGAGTACATTTTCCAACTACGGCGGATCAGGTAAATGATCAGGAAGATAGATACTAATACTCCTGCTGCTTCGAAAACAACTGTTCCGGAATTATTTAACAATTACATACCTCTTACAGAAGGATGTTTTTTATATCATAAGCTAGAAAGAAGGATAATAAAAGTATTTCAAGAATTACAATTCTACTGATTCTAGAGATGAGAGTTTATTTTTGCGCGTACCCTTAGATATGATGGATTAATAGCTATAGCAACTAACCATCTGCTAACCCTTGCTTGGTATATGGGTTGTCAGACGGACCAGCCAGGCAAGGATATCCCTGCCTGATTTAATAATTTTAAAGGGACAACAAGGCGTGTCAAGATAGCCAATAGCCGATGCGTTCCGGGAACCATTCTCTGGCGCGATCCCCAAAACGCATCGGCTAAAAAAATAAAAACCTGAATAAGCTACTGAGCAGCTGGTTTCTCAGTTTAGTTATGCTCTATTATTTTTTTACAACCACTGTCCCGGCTACCCTGTCACCGAGTCTTTGCCTGGTCGGAGAAGTCCAAACAAGAATTGCAGCGATAAGATAAATGAAAAGCCCATCAACTATTCGCAACAAGTTTCGAGTTAAGGAGGCCACCAGCGTACAAGGGCTTCCATCTGACATCTGCACCTTTATTCCAATTACTAATTTGCCCACTGTTCCACCAAGGAACGCCTCCATTAACCAGTAGTAAAGAAATCCTAAAAGGGTAAGCAAGAAAAACGGGCCACCCTGCAACTCAAATCCAGCAGCGGTTGTCCCACCGGTAACCGAAGCAATAAAATAAGCTAAAATAAAAAACATAACACTATCAATCAGAAAAGCAACAAAACGAAAGCCAACACTTACATAATTATCTGTAAAAATTTCTCCTTCAGTCATAGTCCACGCCTCCATTGATATGAGTAGTGAAAACCAGCCCTCAAGCTAAGCAAATTATACTCTTGACCTTTAATTCTGGCAACATGCTAATTATTACTATAGATTATTATCCCGGCGCGAGGTTGTTGTTAAATCAAAATGTACCCTGATTTTATAAGTTTTTTCGCCGGCAGACTATAAACTTGCTCACTACCCAACACACTGCGGATCTCGCCTAATATTTGCTCCAGCCTGGCTGGTATGGGCTAAGTTCAGTCAGAAAAAAACAATTATCGATGCTTGGAATACGATGATAGAGTGAGATTAAGTGGCTCTGAGGCAGCTGAATTGATTAAGAGCGTTGCCAGTGTGAAAAACCCTGGAGACATCCAAGCTTACGAAAAGCAGAAAAGGATCAAAGTAAGTAGGATGCGATGCATATTTCAATACCAATATCACATAGAGCTATCTGCGTGAATCTATATTTCTTTCCCTGTTTTGTCAAAGCGCCCGGTACTTTCAATGTATTTCTCTATATTAAACTTTGTTTTACTGCCCCTGTAACTCATGTAGCGTACTTTTCCGAAAACAGGACGTTCTTTCCAGGCTCGGTCATGAACTCCGCCGATGCTCCAGGCAATACCGGCATAACCGTTTGGATCTCTGCCGTCCAATGAGTATTTATCGTTAAGATAAATGGCAATAGTCAAGGCCTGCTCCGGCGATTCTGTCCATTCCAGGATTTTCTTGGCCCAGTACATCCGCATGTATCCATGCATTTTTCCCCGGCCGACCATTTCGAGTTGAGCCGCATTCCAGAGCCGATCATGAGTTTCGGCCTTTTCAAATTCCACCGGGGTATAAATATATTCCCGGGTGTCTTCTGCATGTTTAGTCAGGCTTTCTTTTGCCCAGCGGGGGAAGGCTTCCATGGTATCGTAGCGTTCATTGTAATAGCAAAAGTTATCGGAAAGCTCGCGCCGTATAATCAGTTCTTCTAAGAATGCGTCCGGATTAATACCTGGTGCTTCAGCTTCTTTAACCATCATAGCCAGGCTCTGGGCACTTAAGTGCCCAAAATGCAGGTAGGGGGAAAGGTTGGATTGTCCGTCAAAGTTTGGGTTGTTGCGCTCGCTATCATACCGGGCAAGTTTATACTCAATAAAGTTGCGCACCGCTTTCCGGGCTGCTTTTTCACCCGGTTCAAAATGGGTCACTTCTTTAATGTTTCGGTTAATCTTCAGGCTATCTGTAGCTTTTCCCCATTCCACAAGTGCAGTCTGCTGAGAGGAAGTAAAGGGGTGTTTTTTGATCTGGGGAATAGCAGTCAGAAATTCAGGAAGTTGTTTTTTGATTTTTGGGCGCAAAGTATAAGCTGCATATTCCTGCTTCGGCGATGCTGCCCAACAGGGGACAATATTGTGGGCATCAACTTCGTAAAAAGCTAGAGGCAAAGTTTTTATCAATGCTTTTTTCCACTTTCGGTTAATTCTCAGGGGAGAGAAATCGCTAACCAGGGCCCCAGCCTTCAGCTTGCGGCATAAGCGATCGATTTCAAGTTCCGGGTTTCCGTTTAAAAGGTAGAAATTAATATTTAGTTTGCTGAGCTGGTTTTCTGTTTCAGCCAGGCCTTTGAGCATAAAATCGTACTGGCGCTGGGTTGCTTCTAAAAACTGAGGGACCAGGCAGAAGGCAACAACCATGGGGACCTTGTTTTTCAGGGCCAGTTCACTGGCATAAAGAAGGGCCCAGTTATCATTTACTCTTTGATCCCTGCTCATCCAGTATATAACCGGCCGGTTTTGAATTGGCTGGTTATTCAGTTTGAGAACTCGGCTGTTATTAACGACCTTCTGCATTTTCTAAGTCCATTCCCTATAATTGAGGTATGTAACCAGTAAGCCAGCCATAATTATCAGCAAAGCGATTGAGAGGAGAGATGCTTTGATTTTTATGATAACTTCACCAGGGTATGGTGAACGTAAAATCATTATGCTGTTTTAACCTGCAAGATTTGAAAAAAAGGTTTGAATTTCCCATCTTACTTTCCGCCAGCGTTGGTACAAAAATAAGTTTTTCCAAGTTCATTTTCCCTGTATACTTTACAACCTGAGCATTCACAACCTTTTTCTTCAGTGATGCACTGGCTTTTGTTATATGCACAAAACATGGTTTCAGCATGCAGTCTGTCGTCATCCATGGTATCAATTAATAGAATAATGTTACCCGGTGTAGCCATCAATTTGCAGGCAAAAGTATAGCTGGGGCAGTTTTTACAGAGGCATTTCATCAGGTTTTCTTTTGTCCTTGGCACTTTTTTCACTGTCGCACCTCCGGTGGTATTTGAAATATTATATACAACTTACTTCTAATGTATAATTTGCGGCTTGACTTGTCAAACAAAACAGGGCAAATTACATCTGACAAAGCGAGCAGAAGAATTAAGCAATCAGGGAATGGATCAAGCTACTAAAGTAAAAGAATTATTGATCAGGTAAAATAAAAAAAGAGAATTTCCGCAATCTACCGTTGTGCCGAGGGCATGCGCAGGCAATTATAAAGCAGGTCGATAGAATTGGGTGTTTTGCCTTTAACGCCATAAATGTAAAAACTCTATTGAC
>SLHT01000186.1 GCA_007136055.1 Syntrophomonadaceae bacterium | reverse complement strand
CATGTACCGCAATGGTATCAAACCGGCACCTTTTCATCTCCTGCAAGTAGTTTTGATGCCATAGATTAGAACGTTCGGCTGCTTCTATATAACGGTTTTTTTCTTGATGCTTCATATTGGCCTCCATTTATTCTGGGATAGGAATGTAACATTTTGATGGGAAAACAATACCACAATTCTTAAATCCGAGTCAAATTAATCTATTGGTTTGCCAAAGCCAAATTCAGGTATCAATAGCAGGAGAGGGGCGGGAGATATTTGGTCAGCAGGTAGTTTGCTAAAAGAGGGTTCCAATGTATAAAATGCTAATAAGGGTAATATGTTTAACCATTTATTTTAATAGAATGTGAGATGTTTTAGGAAGTAAACGTTTGTGTATTATTATCCCTGCCGCGGTTTGCTTTAAATCATCTGATGGCGAATACCGGCGTATTATTGAGCGCCTGGCCGAAAAGGGCGCAGAAGGTGTGATTCAGGTTGCACTGAAGATTAGGCGCTTGTTGAATCAATAGATTCAGAGATCCCGTTGTTTGATACCATCGTGATCCAGGCCCGCGAAGCTGCCGAATGTGTTCCGGCAGGCAGAAAAGAATTCTGGGTGAAGAGTAAAAGGAAATATTAGTCAGAGTTGAATAGTTTTATTTTTCTTGTAATTTGTGGTAATATGTAGAAACAATAGATTGTCAGCATTTAAAATGACAGGATCTGGCCTCAATTATAAGCAAAGTCTGCTTTTGCTTATAGAGGTTGATTAATTATGTTAACAGGAGGATTTGGGATGAACAGAGACATCTATACTTATCCTGACGGCACGAAATATAAGGGTGAGTGGGATGGCAATAAACGGCACGGTTATGGGATATGGATTCGTCCTGATGGAACGAAATATGAAGGTGAATGGGAAAATGACAAGCCTAATGGTAGGGGAGTTTTAATTAATCCCGATGGCAGTAAATATTTTGGGGACTGGAAAGAGGGTAAGAGACATGGCCGGGGGACGCTTACTAAATCTGACGGGACACAAAAGTCTGGTGAGTGGAAATCTGGAAAGTTCGTCGGGAATAAGCAAACACTAAACGGCCAGGTCTCCGAAACGGAAGACTGCCGGGAGCTGGAGCATTTGAACCGTGAACTGCAAGAAAGGCTAGATGAATTAGAGGAAAGAAAACACCATAAAAAGCGGCGCGAGATTAGTTTTTCTTATTTAAAGAAGTTCAACTTTGTAATGGGGTTTTTACATCTTATCCAGGGTGCTTTGATGCTGTATTTTGCTTTAACTATAGATCAAATCAGCGCTTTCAGGACCCCGGTTAGGTCATATTTCCTTCAGTTTGACACTACCAGTATGCGCCTGGTGACTAATCCGGAACAACTAGGTGAAGTCCCGTTTGCGATATTTGTTTCGTTTTTCCTGCTGCTTTCAGCGCTGGCTCACTTTATCATTGTTATGCCCGGAATTAACAGTATATATAATCGGGATTTAGAGAAAGGGATCAATAAGTTTCGCTGGTATGAGTACTCCCTAAGTTCATCGTTGATGATCATTTTAATTGCTATGCTTTTCGGGGTTTACGGTATAGGGGCTCTGATTGCTATCTTTATCCTCAATGCATCGATGAACTGGTTTGGTCTGTTGATGGAACGGATCAATCAGTATACGGAAGAAACGGTATGGTCACCTTTTGTATTTGGCCTTATCGCCGGGCTTGGTCCCTGGGTAGTGATTATTTTACACGCTTTGGGCAATGCAGATCCTGCCGAAGTTCCCTGGTTTGTATATGCGATTATAGGCTCGTACTTTGTGTTTTTTAACCTTTTCCCGATCAACATGATTCTGCAATATAAGCAGGTCGGTAAATGGGCGGATTATCTATATGGTGAAAGAGGTTATATTATTTTAAGTTTGGTGGCCAAGAGTGTTCTGGCCTGGCTGGTATATTTCGGAGTTATGCAGCCTACCTAGCACAGCGATTATCAAGTCAGATCAAAGGTGGCAGGAGCTTATGCGTCAAATAATAAAGCTCATCATTTTTATAACAGCATTATTGGTGATGTTTAGCTCTCAGGTAATTGCAGGTGATGATAACCATGTTTTGACGAGGCAAGAATTCGACAACTGGCCCGATTTACCCGAGTATACGATCTTTAACTTTTTCCCATCAAAGGGTAGTAATTGCACCTGGTATGCTCACGGACGGATGCTGCAGTTAGGTTATTGCAAATATGCCCTCGATAGCATGCATTTTAATGCTAACAGCTGGGCTGATGATGCCGCAAGAGGCGCTGAAGTATCAGATACACCCGCAACCGCATCGATAGCTTATTGGGAAAGCAATGCTTTTTTCGAAAGTTCACGGGGTCATGTCGGTGTGGTTGAAGTGGTCAAAGAGGACGGATCAGTACTGGTTTCTGATTCAGGCAGTAGCGGGACAACTTATCGTACGCGGATCATAAATCCGGATGATAGTATTTGGCCGACCGCTTTTATCATTGTACCTGAAGGGCCGGGCTATTCGAAGCGTTTTGATCCGGGAGAAAAAGTGAAAACCACTGCAAACAGGCTAAACTTCCGTTTGGAAGGAGTTAACCAGCCATCTGTTCTGCTTGAAAAAGGGACGATTGCCGAGGTGCAGGAACACGTTAGCAACGGGATCTATGCTTCACAACCCGGGAGTTTTTTTTCCTATCACTACTGGTGGTATGCAGCATTGGATATAGACGGAGAAATCATGTTTGGATGGATGGCGGAAACGTACCTGGAAAAGGCAGGCTTACCCGATAATGATTCCGAACCTGATCCTGATTCCGGGTTTGAAGGTGATCCAGATGCTGAAACAAACCTAGATTCTGAACCAGAACAGGATACTGAACCAGAACCAGAACCGGAAGAACATGCGCCAAAACCTGAACCCGAACCTGAACAGGAATCTAATAATAGTTTTAACCCAGGGCCGGAAAAGGAGCTTGATTTAAGCCCCGCTTATAAACCGGGTGATGTTTACGGTGACGGACAGGTCAATGTCCGCGATGCAGCGTTAACAATGCACTATGTAATGAAAACCGAAGTGTTTGACGAGGACCAAAAAAAGGCAGCCGATGTAAACGAAGACGGTAAAGTTGATATTCGCGATGTTGTTTTAATCATGCAATATGTCCTGAGATTAATCGAATCATTTGGACTCGAATCGGATTATTAATAGCTTAAAACCCGCGTGTCTGTCCCTGCCAGGGTGGCTCTTTTCCTGTTTTGAATTCTTCTATGCCAGGCCCTCCAAGCTGCTTAAGACGCCAGATACCGTAAATGTAGGTAATGATTAGAATAATGACAAGTAAAGGCCATCCTAACAGTGTGTTGGCCCAGGCCAGCGTGGCTGCGTCTCCTGTTTGAAACAGGAAAAATTGCACAACCAGACGCACAGAGAAAAATACAGTCCATAACCAGGTTACTTCCATATAGGCCGGTTTTATATCTTTACGCCAAAACCAATCCAGGGGCCATCCGCGAGTCAGGTGACTGGCCCAGGCAGCAATGGGTTTGCCGGTGAGAATGCTGACCAACGCTACTAAAACTAACAGGACGCTGCTGATGATTGCAGGAATGAAATAGCTGGCGGCGCTGCGGGTCAGGTAAGCTAACCCCGCAGCCAGGGCAACCCCTAAGAAGCCACCCAGGGCATATAGCCAGGTTTGTTTGCGGGCAATTCGTGAGACCCCCAGCAACAGGGCGAACCCCAGGGCTGCTAAAACTGCACTATTCAAACTGAAAATCCCATTGACAAGTACAAAGATTAACGGGGGGAAAAGGGCATCACTTGTTTTGCCTGAAACCACGGTTTTTAATTCTTCCAGTATTTCTTCTATTTTTGCCTTCAAATGACATGCTCCCTGATAATATTTTTTGTATCGTAAATTTATAATATCAAAGTATCCATCTATAAGTCAAAATGATATTGCTTTCAGTGGGTGAAAAAATATGGCAGTTAGGTTATGCTGTCCTTGAAGCAGCATAATATTGAAAATACTTCCAGCTTTATCCCCCGAAAATATTATAGTATAATCAAAACATGGAACTTTTAGGACCAGCCGGTAATCTGGAAAAACTTAAAACCGCAATTCGATTTGGAGCCGATGCTGTTTACTGCGGCGCCGGAACTTATTCTTTAAGAGCGCCTGATACATCTTTTTCCTTAGGTGATCTTGCAGAAGGGATTCGCTTTGCCCATGATCACAGGCGGAAGGTTTACCTGGCGATGAATATTTTTGCCTTTGATGAAGATTTTGAAGAGATGATAGCTTATTTTAAAGAGGCTGTAGATATGGGTATTGATGCTGTTATTGTTTCTGATCCGGGGGTAATTCGGCGGATTCGCGAGCTTGGATTTGAAACTAAAATACATCTGAGTACCCAGGCTAATACAACAAACAGTGAAAGTGTAAAGTTTTGGCGGAACCAGGGTGTGGACAGGATCGTGGTGGCCCGCGAACTCAGCCTCTCACAGGTCGGGGCAATTAAGGAAAAAGTGCCCGAGATGGAGCTGGAGGTATTTGTTCATGGTGCGATGTGCATCGCTTATTCGGGCCGCTGCCTGCTCTCAAGTTTTTTGAATAAACGCTCCGCTAATCGAGGGCATTGCAGCCAGCCCTGTCGATGGGAATATCTTCTAAAAGAAGCCGTCAGCCGTGAAGAGCAAACTATTCATGAAGATGTCAGGGGAACTTACATTTTGAATTCCAGGGATCTTTGCATGATTGAACATATCCCGCAGATGGCTGCTGCAGGGGTGGACAGCTTAAAGATCGAAGGGCGGATGAAAACGGCTTATTATGTCGCTGCAGTAACCAGGGTTTACAGGGCCGCTTTGGATAGTTTTTGTCAATTCAGTATGGCATACAGATTTATGCCGGATTGGCTGGATGAGCTTAAAAAAGTATCTCACCGGCCATACACGACGGGTTTTTATCTGCCCGAACTCGCAAACGAAACAGAGTATATGGCAGATTCCTCCTATATCAGGGGTTATGATTTTGTAGGAATTGTAGATGACCATAATCTTGAAAGTAATATTTTGAAAATCAAGGTCCGAAACAGGGTTGCTTTAGGGAATGTTTTAGAAATACTTGATCCCCGCTGTTCGGATATTATTAAGGTTAGCGCAGATATGATCACCGATGAAAAGACGGGAAATAGTTTGGAAGAAGCCCATAACAGCTATTATGTCAGTGTCCCCGTGAGATTAAAAAATGGTTGCAAAATAAGCGAACATGCCCTGATCAGGCGAAAAAACGATTAAGCCTGAGCCAGTATCTTAACCTAAGGCAAACTTTTTAAGAATTATTCTGATTGTTATATTTAATTGCAGGGGAGGGTAGTTATCACCCTCACTATGTCTGCTCTAAAGCCTTGTTTTCTCAAGGCGGTTGCAGGTGAAGAAGTTTATTTTGTTAGAGAGCGGCAATAAATAGTATTAATTGTTTAAATTACGTGCATAGATCATAAAAATTGTTTATAATATAAAAGTGTTATTTTCAGGTAGGAGGGATCTAAGGCTTGGCTATAGAGGTTGACCGTAAAGATATAAGGTTTTATCCGGATTCGAAAAGAGTTATCGCCCAATATTATATGCCCGGTGGTGATGAAAGGGCAAAAATTATCATACCTAAAATACTATCTTTGCCAGATGAAGAGATCAGGTTTACATTAAACCGCGTGCTGACTAATTTTTCTCAGCGTCATCGTAATATTTCAAAAATATTTCAGAAGCATTTTGATAATGTAAGACATGTTATTAAACAACTGGATGTTGATCCGGAAACCCTGTCAAGAGAAAAACAGT
>SLHT01000291.1 GCA_007136055.1 Syntrophomonadaceae bacterium | reverse complement strand
TATTTGAAACCTGAAATGTTATAACCCTCCAGCCCAATAAAAATATAAATCACGTAAGTTGTTAATAAATCCTTCCCCCTGGTACTACCGAATCGTCAATATCGTGGTGCCTTCTAATTAAATGCAAGGCAGCAGCCCTATCTAATCATCACTCAATACTCTCCAAAACCATCAGGGCAAAGGTTTCTTTGTCCCAGAGCCCGCTATCGTGAGTAACTCCTATTCGCACGATGACAAGATCTTGCTCGGGAAAGACAAAAACATACTGATCGTTAAAACCACTCAAATAATACATTGATGCAGGCAGCCTCTCAAAGATACGGTCTTCCGGCAAGAGTTTTTCAGGATCACCGGGATTAAGCCAGGTCTGGGCCCCGTATGTTCCGCGAGACGGGGCAGAAGATGTTGTCATGTATTCAATCCATCCCTCCGGAAGTAAAGGCCGGCCATCAATTACACCGTCATTAAGCATAAATAAGCCTACCCGGGCCCAGTCTCTTGCCGAAGCATACATATAGCTTGAACCAACAGGGCAGCCCGATGCATCAGGCTCAATAATTGCCGTCGACATCCCAAGCGGCTTATACATCCTCTCCATGATGTAATTGTAAATATCCTGCATCTCGCCACCCGCCGTCTCCATCAATATTTTCATCAGTATATTGGCTGTTCCGCTTGAGTAATAAAAATACTCTCCCGGTTCATAACTAAGCGGTTTATCTGCCGCATAATCAGCCATGGAACGGCTGTCATAGAGCATATTGGTGGCATCGGCAAAAGGACCGTAGACCTCTTCGAACTCAAGGCCGCTAGTCATCTGCAGCAGATGGTTAAGAGTGATATATGCCCTGGGATCGCCATCTTCTTCCCATAAACCGACCGGTGCCGACTGATCTGCTGTCAAAAGGCCGTCTTTAACCATCATCCCGGTCAGTAGGCCGGTAACGGTCTTGGCCATAGACCATCCCGGTAAAGGAGTCATATAATCTGCTCCGGAAGCGTACCTTTCGGCGATTAAACTACCATCATAGACAACGGCCACAGCCCGGGTTTGCAAGCCGCCGCCCTCGGGTTCGGCAAAGGCAAAATCAATCGCTTCTTCAAGCTTGTCTCTGTCAACCGATGCAGGAATATCCTCGGTATCAAAGTAATCGCCCCGGGGCCATTCCTCAGTGGAACTATTTGAAAACCGGGGCGGTAGTCCGCTTACATCTGTTTCAACATCACCGCCGATTATAAGAGTGCTTCCTAAGCCTTCACGGTATAGGGCAGTCTTTTCATGAAAAAGCCCGAGCCCCCTCGATGCAACTGTTTTCTCGTCATAATCGACACTGCTCGATATCAATCCAAAAAGAATATTCCCCGGGCGGATGTCCTCTTCAAAGGTTTCCTCTTCACCTCTGCCTGTGATAAAGATGCTTGAACACAAATATTTTGCCGTATATCCGGTCCCGATGGGAAGAGCAAAATAAACATAGTAAGCAGCAGCTCCAAAGACAAGAATTAAAAAAACCAGCAATACTTTTAATAAAATAGATTTTTTCCTCTGCATAGGGCACCTCCGTTATTATTTGCTATATTTTTTGATTGTTTCAATAAAAGAAAGGCAAATCCTGCCTACCAAAAAACAATTCTGTCCCGCAGAATTAATATCACTTTACCGGGCTTCTTGATAAGAATTGTGGTTTTTCCACACCGGGTTAACCAATTAGCGCGAGATTTATAGTATAATTAATAACAGAATTCCCGGCGTGGAATAGCTAATCATGTAGCTCTACATGTATAAACTGAGTTGGAAATAATCCTTAATAAGAGGTAAAGACAGGTCACTGTAAAATGAAAAAACAGCTTCTTTTTATTTACAATATCAAGGCAGGCTCTATTAGAACAAAAAAGCGCTTAAACAAGATCCTCCGTTTATTGGAAAACGAAGGATTTGTAGTAAAAGACACTGCCCTGGACAAAGTTGCCGAAATTAAACCCTTGATCAGTGAATGCGATGCAATCTTGGTAGCCGGCGGTGACGGAACTATTAACGTGGTAGTAGATTACCTGCTGAGAGAAAAAATAGAAAACCCACCACCCCTCGCAGTACTACCCGGTGGCACCGCTAATGATATCTATCATCAAATTTATGAAGGTCGCAATATTAAAGACATCCTCGCTGTTATCAAGAAGGGGAATATCACCCGTCTTGACATTGGTCAGGCTAATAACCGCTATTTTGTAAATATAGCCGCTGCCGGAATGTTTAGTGATGTTGCCTACCTTACCCCAAGAACATTCAAAAGGCTGCTTGGCACACCCGCCTATTATATCCATGCCCTTATAAAAGTAATGACCTACAGGCCTTTCAAGCTAACTATTAAAACCGATGGCGAATACCTGGAAGAAGAAGTTCTTGTTTTCCTGGTCTTAAACGGCAGCCAGGCGGCAGGTTTATTTATCATCGCGCCGGATGCAGCGCTAAATGATGGGAAACTCCACCTCCTCGCCCTAAAAAAGAGTTTGAATATTTATCAAGTGGTAAAATTATTGTACCGGGTTCTTCGCGGAATTACCCCTGATCAACCCGGTGTAATTTACCTTACTGCGGAAAATATGACCATGCAATTTCCTGCAAGCCACGTATTAGTTATTGACGGAGAAAAAGGGCCGCTGCCTCCCGTGGATATTAAGCTGCTCCCTGCCCGTCTTCCTTTCTATACACCGTAATAACTTTCTGCTGTGACAGGCGCCCCCTTCTCTAGATAGTCTCGCACTGAGACCTGGCAGCTCGAACCAGCTCATCTGGTTTTCCAGCGGGAATAGAAAAAGATTGCAGCATCCTATATCGCTACAAAACTCCTATAAAAGCACCTTCAAGGGAATAATCCATGGGCCATAACACTGCATTTTCTTCAGAAGCAATGGCTAAATAAGCTGAGTTGCAATAAGTATACGCTAACAATGGGGGCACACGATATAGGTTTTTTCACAGGAAGGTTTGGGACAGACTCGCTTAATAATTATGGAATCGTTACTTGTTTCCAAACTGACAATCCTGTCAACTTCGAAATCATTTGTCCATTGCGCCCTGATCTCCAGGGATCCCATATTGCAATTACAGGGCTACCAGTCCACACTGATATCCATGGCGTTAACTGAATTTGTAAGCTCACCGACAGAGATAAAATCTACTCCTGCTACCGCCACTTTCTCAACAGTGTCCAGGGTAATTCCTCCGGAAGCTTCCAGGAGGGCTTTGCCGTTAACCAGGCTGACTGCCTCTTTGATCAATTCCACGGGCATGTTATCCAGCATGATTATATCAGCCCCGGCTTCAAGCGCTTCCCGAACTTCTGTCATTGTTTCCGTCTCGACTTCAATCCTCGTTGTAACAGGAAGGTTATCTTTAAGCAATAACACCGCTTTTGTAATGCTGCCTGCCGCTATAATATGATTATCTTTGATCATTGCCGCATCATAAAGTCCGAAACGGTGATTAAAACCGCCGCCCATTCTAACCGCGTATTTTGCTGGCACCCTTAACCCCGGTACGGTTTTCCTGGTATCAAGTATTTTCACATTATAGGGAGATGCTATTTCAACAAAGGCGGCTGTTTTTGTCGCTATCGCCGACATATGCTGCAGAAAATTAAGCGCTGTCCTTTCTCCGCTCAGAATAGGTCTGATCTTGCCTCTTATCTCTGCCAGTACTGTTTCAGCTGATACCTTTTCTCCATCTGATACAAAAAAGTTGCAATCTATGGCAGGATCAAGCTTTCTAAAAACAGCAAGGGCCAGGTGAAGGCCTGCCACAATACCTGCTTGCCGGGAGATGATTTTTGCCGAACCTTCCTGTTCGGCACCGATAATATAATCGGTGGTAATATCTCCGCTGCCAATATCTTCTGCAAGCGCTGCTTCCACAAGAGATTGAGCTGCTTCCAAATCTAAATGCATCATCATTCCTCCCTGCCTGGTTCTTCTTTGATAGCCTTAAATAATAAACTAGGCCTCCTGTTTAACAGTGAGCATTCTCTCCAGGGCCCGGTAAGCTTTTTCCCTGATCTTTTCCGTCACCGTAACCTGCGGCGCTAAGGTTTCTAGGGCTTCTTTTATACTTTCCAGAGTAACCAGTTTCATGTTCGGACAGATCAGATCGGAAGAAAGGAGGATAAACTCCTTATCGGGGTTATCTTTGTTTAGCCTGTAAAGGGTTCCTGCTTCTGTTCCGATAATTATCTTGGCTGCCGACACTGTTGCTGCATATTCAATTATTGCGCTTGTGCTGCCAACATGATCTGCCATGGCCACAACTTCGGGGCGGCATTCCGGATGCACTGTAATCGGTGCATTCGGGTGCAATTCGCGCTGCCTAAGAACATCTTTTGCAGTCATGTGGTAATGAGTAATACAGTAGCCCTCCCAGGGAATGATAACTTTGTCAGTATTACTGGATACAAATGCTGCCAGGTTTCGATCAGGCACAAAAATTACTACGTCTTCCATCAGGGAATTGACAACCTGGACAGCATTAGAAGAAGTACAACATATATCGCTCATCGCTTTTACCCTGGCAGAGCTGTTGATATAAGCGATAACGGCTGCATCGGGGTATTCTTCTTTTTTCCGCTGCAGTGCTTTAGCCGTTATGCTATCGGCTAACGGACACCCGGCATCAGGATCGGGCAAAAGAATAGTTTTCTGCGGAGAAAGGATATAAGCACTTTCAGCCATAAAATGAACTCCGCAAAAGACAATCACCTCGGCCTCTGTAGATGCAGCTAATTTACTCAGGGCGAAAGAGTCTCCTGTATGATCAGCTATTTCCTGGACTTCATCTCTCTGGTAATTATGGGCAAGGATTATTGCCTGCCGCTCTTTTTTTAAACGTTTAATATCTTCTTTTAAGTGTGATAGATTCAAAGGAGTCACAACCTCATTTCAGAATGTATTTACAGGTGTGTTGTCACTTCAATGTAAAAAATTTTAACCCTTCAATCGCGCTGGATCAATTATAACTTTTCAACAAGTAGCCGGCCCTGTCCAAATCAGCTTCAATATGTGAAAAAATATCATCACTTTCTGCTTCAACCGTGTGCAGGTGAACCCCGTAGGTTACATCCGAAAGCATTTTAGAACCGGTCGTTTTTGTCCTTTCCACAAATTTCTGAACATCATGTCTTGATTTTAGCATCAACATACCTTTTAACTCACCATATAGGGGATGTTCAACGATAACATCAATAACTTTGCCCCCGGCATCAACTATTATGTTCAGTTCATTCTCCATTTGCTTCAGGTTGTGGCGTACGGCAAATGTTTTTTTGTATGACCTTAAAACAAAATGTTCTCTAATCATATAACCCCTGGGTGTGGCAATAATTTCTTTTCCCGAAGCACGGAGGATAGAAACATCCTGAACTATTACCTGCCGGCTGACTGCAAGTTCAGAGGCAAGCTTTGAACCGGCAACAGGCTGAGAGGCTTTACTTAAAAGTTCAACTATTATACTGCGTCTTTTTTCCGGAGTCATACCTAAGCCCCGCTTATATTATAGCAAATAATCCTTCTGGCCCTGCTGTTCATTATAAACAGTTTACAAAAATCAGTAAACCAAAAAAGTCACGGAAAATGAACAAAGCACATGGTTTACTTGTTAGCTAAGGGCATTTAACATCCAAGACCTGAACCTATTTATCTATTGCACACAGGGTTTCGTGTTCACCGCTACAAATATTTTTTCCAAATAATAAAGGATTTAATGCATTCCCAGTACATTTTTAAACGCTCAAATAAACCTTTAAAGAATCCGTACTTAGCTTCCTTCATATGGTGGGTCAATCCTTTTAAATA
>SLHT01000102.1 GCA_007136055.1 Syntrophomonadaceae bacterium | reverse complement strand
TCAGGACACTATGGCCCTGGAAGCTGCAGCCATGGGTATAGGTGCTATTTATGAACATGCGGGAATAGAGGTAGTCGGGATGGATCCGTACCCGGTAGGCGCTACCGACTTTTCAGCTTCCATTGCTTCCGCGGAGAGGGAAGGAGCTTCTATCATTCATCCCGTTGCTGATTTCCCTGAAATGGGCATACTGGTAAGACAGTCTCTTGATATGGAGTATCCTGGTTTGATTGTCGGGTATGTTACTCCGGCAGGATTTGAAGAGGCCTGGGATGTTTACGACGGAGAAATTGAAGGAATGGTTCAATGCGTCTTGCAGATGGGAAATATTCCAGTACAGGCTTACCCCAAATCGGTGGAATTTTATGAGAATTATGGCATAATGTTTGGAGAGCAGGCCAGGAAGCAAATTGATATGCATGGACCAGCGCCTTCTTATGATGCTGTCTATGTTTTAGCTGATGCCATTGAAAGGTCAGGTGTTGTGGAAGGTGATGCGTTGGTAGAAGCCATTAAGGAGACAGATATGATGGGCGTCATTGGACGTATTAGGTTCAATGACCTGCATCAGGTAGTCTATGGTGATAATTATGAAGAAGAGGCTATTGGCGTAATATTTCAGTGGCAGGCTCCGGGAGTAAGAGTCCCTGTTTATCCTCTGGATATTGCAGAAGGGGCTCTGGTTCTTCCTTCTCATATGCAAGAGTGATCCATTATGTAACAGCAATTGGGGTTGCTGTATTTAAATTCAGCAACCCCGGTGTTCTATACTTCTATGGTAAAAAACCATGCGCCAGTATATCAACAGCGCAAGATAGAAAAGCATAATTGTGAAGTTAATTAATTTCTATTTTAACTTTTTGATACAGCATTAGGTAATTTCGGCTAATTAGTCTTTGCGCTTCATAGGTAGAGGAGATGTAGGCAATGTTCGAAAGCATATTGGTATATGGTCTTGTTGCCAGTGCTATACTACTGCTAATTTCCCTTGGTTTTAGTATCACTTTTGGTTTAAGCGGTATAGCTAACTTAAGTTACGGCGGCATTTATCTTTCTGCCGGCTATTTAACCTGGTATTTAATTAATGTGTTGCAGTTTCCACTGTTTGCTGCTGCATTAACTTCTGTTACCCTTATGGCTATTCTCGGAGCACTCATATATCGAATTCTCATCATCAGGGTTCGGGGAAACATTATGAACGAAGTAGTGGTTACCTTTGCTCTGGGTCTGGCCACTATGGAACTGTTTCGCTTTCTTGGTTTTGGTGGTTATGGTTTTTCTCTGCCCTCAGTTGCAAGTGGTGGAATTAGAATTCTTGGCCAGGCGATAGGTTTTCAGCGACTGCTCATTATTGGTGTGGCGATTCTTGTAGCGTTATTACTATGGTACTTTACCCGCCGCACTAAAACAGGTTTGGCCCTGCTTGGCATGGCCCAGGATGAATACACTGCTTTGTCTTTGGGAATAGATTCCGATTGGTCGGCTACTTATAGCTGCGCAATAGGAGCAGCAATTACGGCACTGGCTGCAGTATTGATCTTCCCTCTGGGTGTAATAGCAATAGATGAAGGTTACAAAGTATTAATTAGAATGATGGCAGTAACAGTGTTAGGCGGATTGGAAAGCACCAAGGGGTTGGTTCTAGCCTGTATTATATTGGGCTATTTTCAGGTTACTGTAAGCAACCTTGCTTCACCCAGGTGGACCGAGGCAGTTTTTTTGGGAGCAATTCTATTTGTTCTGGCGTTTAGGCCGTCCGGACTTATTGGTCAGTCCAAAGAATTAGAAGAGAGGGTATAAGCAATATGAAGATAAAGAAGGGCTATCGCAAAGAAAGGCTGGATCGCGGAATTAAGGCCAGGGTAGATGATGTTTTTGCCATTTCATCTTACAGAGAAATAATGTACCTGGCCATGCCAAGAACCCTGTTTATCATTTTTTTGCTGCTGCTGCCTCTTTCGGGAAGCATTACCGGTCCTTACTGGCAGGGAGTTATAATCATAACCTGCATAATTGCCCTTTTGACATTAAGTTGGACTTTTATGTATTCAGTAGGCCTTATTTCACTAGGGCATGCCGTTTTCTTTGGGATAGGAGCTTATATAGCGGGATGGTTAAGCTCCAGTTTAAACCTCTCACCATTAATTACAATACCTTTAGCTGCTTTGAGCGGTGCGGTGTTGGGAGCCTTGTTGTTATATCCTGTTCTCAGGCTGCGGGGAATATATTTTGCCCTGATCACCTTTGCATTGCCACTTTTTATGATGAGATTAATTGAAGCCACCGGTTGCCTGGGTGGCACAGCTGGATTAAGTGGATTACATGCTTTTCCCAGCAGATTATTTGCCAGTTACCTGGTTATTTTTGTTTTACTTTTTGTTCTGTTTGGGTATCTGAAAATTATGGATTCAGATTTTGGACTGGTATTAAGAGCGATCCGTGATAGTGATCTATCTGTACATGCGGCCGGTATTAACGTGCCTCTCTTTAAGGCACAGGCCCTTTTTATTGGAGCCCTGCCGGCTACTTTTGCCGGAGCATTTCTCACTCACTATTACAGGTTTGTGGGGATGACTGCGTTTGCCTTGGAGTATTCAATATTCCCTATTACCAGTGCAGTAATAGGTGGTACCGGGCTTTTCCCCGGAGCAGTATTGGGAGCATTTATTCTGACACCACTCTCAGAATCTCTTCGTGCTTTTGGAACTTTAAGAATAGCTATCTACAGCCTGCTTCTTGTGCTTTTTATTGTTCGTTTGCCGGAAGGACTTTTTAGTTTTATACAAAAAAAATACTTTCAATTTGAAAGATGGGTGCCCCTGGAAAGGAAGGATGATAATGCAAAATGAAGTCATCTTAAAAGTTCAAGATCTATCTCGTAGGTTTGGTGGTGTGCGGGCTGTAGACGGGATAAGTTTTGAGGTAAAAAGTGGTGAGGCCCTCGGTATCATCGGTCCGAATGGTTCCGGTAAAAGCACTTTAATAAACCTGATTACCGGTTTCGTCAAGCCTGATAAAGGAGCAGTGTTTTATAAGGGAAACAATATAACCGGCTTAAAGCCTCATAAAATTGCTAGTATTGGTATCGCCAGAAGTTTTCAGACGGTAAAACCTTTTTATAATCTGCCTGTATACAAGAATTTAATAATACCGCTTTACTCGAACCGGGTTAAAAAACAGCTAAAAGGTGGCTGTATGGGAGATCGCGATGAAGCTGCCATGCATTTATTGGAAGAGGTTGGGTTTGAAAGAGAGTCTAACCTGCCGTATAAAATTACCGGTACGCTTCCGCATGGTTATTTAAAAAAACTAGAATTAGCGCGGTGCCTATGCCTGGATCCGGAAATTGTTATTGTAGATGAACTGTTTTCAGGAATGAGCATGTCAGAAATTGCCAGTGCTATGCCAATTATGGAAAAGATTGTTGCAGAGGGAAAGACTCTGATTATGATAGAACATCGATTAAGAGAACTTTTTAGGGTAGTGCAAGGGGTTATGGTCTTGAATTTTGGCAAAATAATTGCCAGGGGTACCCCGGAAGAAGTAGTTAAAGTAGAAGAAGTAAAGGAAGCATATTTAGGAAAAGAGGGAGAAACAGTTGCTTGAGATTAAAAATATGCTGGTTTTTTACGAAAATGCCATAGCCGTTAATGACTTATCCTTTACCGTTAATGAAGGTGATATCATTGGTATCTTTGGGTCTAACGGGGCAGGTAAAACTACGTTGATGAATACAATTTCCGGGATAACCCTTCATGTGAAGCAGAGGATGCAAAGAGAAGGCGGCCAGCATATAAGTATCTATGGTGAACAAATATTTCAAGGGGAAGATATCAGTAATAAAATGCCTCATTACCGGGTTAAAAAAGGTATCGTTCTCAGTCGGGAAAGACACCCGGTATTCCGTGATTTGACGGTAGAAGACAATCTTATTTTGGGGGGGTTTTTAATAAAAGACAAGCAAATAATCAAAGAATCCCTGGCCTTGATTTATGAAATATTTCCTGCCTTGACCAGGTTAAAAAAAAGAAAAGCTGGTTTCTGCAGTGGAGGCGAACAGGAAATGATCTCCATCGGCATGGCTCTGGCGGCCAATCCTAAACTTTTACTTATGGATGAACCGCTGCTCGGGTTAAGTCCTACAGCACAGGATCAGGTTGTTCAAGCATTGAGTGCAATTCAGAAACTGGGTCTGACTATTTTGCTAACTGAACAGTATGCCAGGCCGATTATGCCCTATATAACGTACGGCTATATTATAGAAAATGGTTCACTGATTATGAGTGGAACCCGGGAAGAATTGATGCAAAACGAAGAAGTGTTATCTGCCTATTTTGGAGTGAATAAATAACACAAGGCCATGACTGGAGGAAGCTAATAATGCCGGGATTAAGTTTATTTGATATTTTTCAAAATATAGCAAAGGAATATTTCAGTAAAACAGCTCTAATTTTTCTGGGCAAGCACTATTCTTACTTACAGCTTTCCCAGTTAAGCACAAGTCTGGCAAAAGCCCTGTACCATTCCGGAATTAGAAAAAGTGATAAGGTTATGATCTACCTTCCACACATTCCCCAGTGGCTAATTATATGGCTGGCCTTACAGCGTATCGGCGCTGTCGCAGTTCCCTTTACCACTTTTTATGGTCCGAATGAAATTAAGTATATAGCAAATGATACCGGGGCCCGCATGATATTTTGCATCGATACCAATGTAAATTTTGTCATACAGGCTTTAGAAGAAACTTCTGTGGAAAAAATTATTGTATGTAACATTACGGATCTTTTACCTTTCTGGAAAAAAATAATTGGCAAGATATATGACAGAATACCAGAGGGCAAATATAAAACAGGTGATAATGTAATTAGTTTTAAAGGCTTTATGAAAAATGGGGCTTCAGAGTTGCCTGCTATTGAAATAAGCGAAAAAGAATATGCTCAAATATTATATACCGGGGGGACCACTGGTGAACCTAAAGGGGTTCCTATCTCTCATGCGGTTTTAAGAGAATCTTTTAAAGAAATAAGGGAGACCTGCGAACACTTGATACCCAGGGGAGAGGATATAGTTATTCAGGGAGCCCCATTATTTCATATTCTCGGGCAGGTAGTGGGTATCGGAGCGCTTTTTAGTGGCGATACTTTGGTTCTATTGCCGCGGTATAACTTTGATGCCGTATTAGATCATATCCATAGGTATAAGGTTAAGACGCTATTTGGAACGCCGACAGCATTTAGAATGATTTTGGATCATCCTCGCTTTGAATATTACAATCTTGGTAGTTTGCAATACTGCCCAGCCGGTGGTGATGCTCTTCCTGAAGAAACTGGAAAGAGATGGCTGGACAAGGTGGGTGTTCCCATTTGTGTTGGTTATGGTATTACCGAAGTAGGCGGTGCGGTTTCTCTAACCCCTCCCGGTCAGTCATTTCCTGAAGGGACATGCGGTAAACCTCTGGGGAGTAAAAAATTAAGGTTTATTGACCCTGAAATGCAGGATTTGACTCCATCCAGAGAACATGGGGAGCTGCTGGTATCTTCGGCAAATATGATTGAAGGTTACTGGAATAAACCGGAGGAATCAGCATTGCATTTCATAAATCTGGATAATAGATTGTGGTACCGGACAGGAGATGTTGTGCACATAGATGAAGAGGGATGGCTTTACTTTATAGATCGCAATGTTGATTTAATCAAGCATAAAGGCTATAGAGTATCCGCTTCCCGCGTAGAAAAGGTGCTTCAGGCACACTATGCAGTGGTAGCCTGTTGTGTGGTGGGTGTGCCTGATGAAAAGGTAGGAGAAAGAGTGAAGGCTTACGTTACGGCGAGAAGTGATATTAAAGGAGTTAGCGGCGGAGAACTAATTCAGTGGTGTAGGAAAAATCTTACTGCCTATGAAGTTCCACATTATATAGAGTTTCGCGATGTGCTGCCCAAGTCTAAGGTAGGTAAGCTACTGAAAAGAGAATTGAGAGACGATGAGCGTAGGAGGATGGAAACATAGAGTTTTTTAATTTTTACGGCCTCAAATTGTTTTTTTGGCATAAAGGAGGAAAAACAGGATGGAATCATTAACTGTAGGCGATTTATATGATCGCTGCACCGATTTTTATGAGGAAAGAGTTGCGCTTCAACACAATGGAGAACAGTTTACTTTTCAGGAAATAGGTCTTAAGACCCTGTGTCTTGGAGAAGCGCTGCGGAAACTGGGTTTAAAAAAGGGCGATAAGGCAGCTTTTCTCATGCAGAATTGCCCGGAATACATCTTCTGCGAGTATGCCCTGGCGAAGATGGGTGTAGTTAGGGTGCCCCTGGCTGTTTTACTCGGTTCAGATGCCCACATCTATATGATGAATCATGCTGAATGTACGACCCTAATCTACCATGAAAAAATGACAGATCGTGTTTTAGAGATGATCCCTTCCCTGGAAACAGTACGTCACTTTATTTGTGTCAGCAAAGATTCCGGCGCTGTTCCTACGGGACATATGCATTTACAGTCTTTAATTGCAGATAGTAAGCCGGTTCCGTTTAATGAGAAGGTGCAACCAGAGGATCTCTGCGGCATTTACTATACCGGTGGAACTACCGGATTACCAAAAGGAGTGATGCTTTCACACCGGTCCTGGGTCTTTACTTACCTTTTGGAGATGTTGGAGCTGGGTCTTGAAGCAGAAGAGAAATTTGCTTTTGTCACTCCCCTCACTCACGGAGCCGGGTGCTTAATTATGCCGGTGCTATTAAGAAGGGGAATCTGCGTTATCGTCGATCATTTTGAGCCTGAATATTTTTTAAAAATGGTTGAACAGGAAAAAATTACTTCAACCTTCATTGTCCCGACAATGATATACGCTATGCTCGACTGCCCCAATCGCGACAAGTATGATTTGAGTAGTTTGCGTAATGTGGTCTACGGGGCAGCAGCCATTGCTCCTGATCGTCTTAAGGCCGCGGTTGAAACCTTTGGCCCAATATTTACTCAATTATACGGACAAACAGAAGCGCCAATGATGATTAGCGTTCTGCCCAGGGATGAACACTTAATTGCCGATCCGGAAAAAGAAAAAAGAGTTTTCGGTTCCTGTGGGCGGCCAAATATCCTCTGCGAAGTAAAGATTGAAAGCGAAGGGAAAGAAGTGGAGAGAGGATCAATTGGCGAAATTGCAGCTCGCTGCCCTAACCTCATGGACGGGTACTTAAAAAACCCGGAGGCAACAGCGGAAACAATAAAGGAAGGGTGGCTCTATACCGGTGATCTGGGGCGCCTGGATAAAGATGGCTATTTATTTATCCTCGATCGATCCAAGGATATGATTGTCAGTGGAGGATTTAATATATACCCAAAAGAGATTGAAGACTTATTATTCGAGCATCAGGCAGTAAAAAATGTCGCTGTGGTCGGCGTGCCCGATGATAAGTGGGGTGAAGCTGTCAAAGCAATAGTTGTCTTGAAGAATCCTGGAGAGGCTTCATCAGAAGAATTGATTGCATTTGTAAAAGAACGCAAAGGAAGTCTGGTTGCGCCCAAGTCGGTCGATTTCTGGCCGGAGATTCCCCTTACTAATCTTGGGAAAATTGATAAGAAGCGGATTAGAAACGAGTACTGGAAAGACCATGATCGCCGGGTCTAAATATTAAGTGAAAGCCAGGGAGGTTAAGAAAGATAAATGACCAAGCAGTCTCTGCATACAAGCCAGCTGAAAGTGCGCTTTTTTGATCTGGATCTTTCTACTACTGTTTTTTTTATTAATCATATGAAATGGTTTGACAGTATTGCCGCGGATGAGTTTTTGCGTTCCAGGGGTGTTTTATGGGACCAACTGTTCGAGGATCAAATTGATGTGGCCATTGCCAATATTAATTTTGATTATAAAAACCCCCTCTTTTTAAATGATCTTGTCGATATTTGTATAGAAGAGGTTATTCTGGGGAACAAAAGCATGCAGCTATGTGGTTCGCTGTATAAGCATGGCAGCGGAGATCTGGCCGCTACAGGGAAAATTGTTTATGTTTTCGTTCATGCGAAGACCCGCCAGCCCGTGGCAATACCGCAAGAAATAAGAAATAAGCTCGCGTCAGGAAATGGCTAAGGGAGGTGGATGTTGTATCATTATTGCGATGGAGGTAACCTCGTATACGATGCCCTGGAAAAAACAGTAAGGTTGTGAACAAATTATGACCCAGGTTAAGCCACTAACAGGCTTAATATCCCGATAAGATTCCACAGCCGAAAAGCGTCATTGGAAAAATATTAAGATGGAAATTAATAGAAGCTGAACTGTTGTAAAACAAGAAAACACAAGGAGAAAAGTGGTGATCGATGTATTTCAGAACATGGACTAGAGTTATTTAACAGAAGACCAGAGTGTTAAAAAATTGGAGGTGTTCTAATGTTCAGACATAGGTGGTCAATACTTAGTTTATTAATCCTTGTAATTTGTATACTGCTTCTAGTTGCCACTGGTTGTGACGATTCACCTGTTGATGTTGATGAAGTTGATGAAGGCGAAGAAGCCAATTTCCTCAAGGTCGGAATTGTTGGACCAATGGGTTTCGTCCAGGGTGATCACAGCTGGTATGGTGCCGAGTTGGCTAAAGAGGAAATAAATGCTGCCGGCGGAATCAATGTCGGAGATAAAAACTACATGATTCAAACAGTGATGGTTGATACCAACGAATTACAGAGTGTAGATGATGCTGTTTCAGCTGTTGAAAGAGCTATTGCTGTTGATGATGTTGATCTATTTATTGGTGGTTTTCGGACAGAAGCTGTGCTTCCGATGACGGAAGTCGCTGTTGACAACAACAAAATATTTATGATTGCCGGAGCAGCCGACAGGTCGCTTCTTGAAGGAAGAGTTGACGTAGATTATGACCGTTACAAATATCTTTTCCGAATAGCTCCGCCAAATAATATTGAACTGGTAACCCTTTCATTCATTCTCCTAAACGAAGTCGCTAATTCAGTCAGAGCGGAACTGGGAATTGATACTCCGCGAGTTGCTATACTTATGGAAATGCTGACCTGGAATGAGCCCCTGGTCCAGATCGCGCAGCAGCAAATACCGGCTATGGGTATGGAAGTAGTTGGAGTTTGGAGGCCCTCGGCTACCGCTACAGATATATCTACGGAGCTTACAGAAATACAGTCACAGGGTGCTCATATCATCTATATGGCAAATTCAGGACCGGTTGCAATCACCTATGGCCGGCAGTGGGGCGAGTTGGAAATACCGGCCTGCTCAGTTGGTTTAAGTGTGGAAAATCAGAAAGCAGGTTACCTGGAAGCGACCGGTGGTTATGGAGAATATGATATGAGTCTCAATACTTATGGGCGCGCTGCGGCAACGGAAAAAAGCATTCCTTTTTGGGATACATTTATGGAAACCTATGATGATACACCATCTCATTCAGCGGGGACTTATGATGCTCTCTATCTAATTAAAGATGCAATTGAAAACATAGGTACAATTGATTCAGAGGCGCTTGCAGAAGAGATTGCAAATGCAGATTATGAAGGAGCGCTGGGGCGAGTTGTGTTTGACGAAGTTCATGACGTTACCTGGGGTCCCGGTTTTGTCACAGGGTTCTCCAACCAGTGGCAGGATGGAGAACTAGTTGCTGTCTGGCCTTACGAATGGTCACCTGCGGAAGGTGTGGAAATAACTTATCAAGGCGCAGTGCCTTACAAAATACCACCACGGGTTATTGATTACTGGAAAGATCGTTAAATAAGCAAGATGGCAGATAGCGCTCCTTTATATACGGAGAGTTATCTGCCATCTTATGCAAAGCCTTATAGTGAGGAGTTGTCCTGAACCTAATGATTGAAAATATTTTAGTAAGAGGTCTTTTAAATAGCTGTGTCTATGCGATGATTGCCATCGGTTTTTCCCTCATCTTTGGCGTAGCACGAATTATTAACCTTTCACATACCGCTTTTTACATGGTTGCTGCTTATGGGATATTTTTGTTTAATGTTCAGGCCGGTTTCGATCCCATCCTATCTATAGTTCTCTCTATCTTAGTGGTCTCAGCCCTCGGTGTTTTATCATACAGGTACCTTATAGATCCGGTTCGGGAAAGGGAAACATCTACTTTAATCGTTACCATCGCCATAGCCCTGATGATGCAGGAGATAATATTTATATTGTTCGGTGGCCATTACCGGGGAGCTGTTGCTTTAATATCAGGGCATACTACTCTTATTGGAGTAAGAGTAACTAATCAGTATATTCTTACTCTGGCAGTGGTTATGACTGCCCTGATTATAGTCTGGTATTTATTAATGAAAACAAGACTGGGTATAGCAATAAGGGCTGCAGCACAAGATCGTGAGATAGCAAATTTAATGGGAGTAGATGTCCGAAAAGTTGCTATCCATACAATGACTATAGCCGTAGTCTTAGCGGCTTTGGCTGGAGCAATGGTGGCCCCTATTTATGTATTAGAGCCACATATGTGGATTAATCCGCTGGTTATAATACTAGCCATCGTAATCCTGGGGGGTTTGGGTAGTATTAAAGGGACCTTTATTAGCGCTTTCATATTAGGATTTACTGAAGTGCTTGTGGTTATATTTATTCCCGGAGGCGCTTTTTTAAAGGTTACTTTTGCCCTGGCTTTAATGGTAATAATACTTCTAATCAGACCTGAAGGTTTATTTGGCGTGTTTTTGGAAGGAGAAAGATAACTTATGTTCTCTTTTAAATGGGGCTTTCGGTTTATGCAAAAAGAGTTCTTGTCATTGCCCAGCAGGATCATTATTGCACTGTTTGTGATTGGTCTTATTCTGCTCCCTCTATTTACGCAAGATCCTTACATTCTGAGAATATTTACCCTGGCCTGTATATTTGCAATTTTTGCCGCTAGTTGGGATTTCCTGGCAGGCTATGTCGGTCAGATTAGCTTCGGCCATGCTCTTTTCTTTGGTATCGGAGCTTACAGCACAGCAATCCTTAATTTAAGATTAGATTTACCACACTGGATGACAATAGTTCTTGGTGCCGTGGTTGCAGTAGTAGCAGGTTTATTGGTCGGTTTTCCAGCTCTTCGCTTAAAAGGCCCTTATCTTGGCCTGGTTACCCTGGCCTTTCCGGTGATGTTGACTGGCATTATATTCCTTTTCCCTGATTTCACCGGCGGAGAATTAGGAATATCGGGGATTGCCCGCCTGGCTTCCACCAGGCAACAGGAATATTATATTGCGGTTATTGTAATGATTACTCTCATTACTGTTTTATGGAAGATTACCGTTTCCAAATATGGCATCATATTTCACGCTATCCGTGAAGATGAAATAGCAGTTCGCGCTTCCGGTATTAACACAGTTCGCTATAAGCTAACTGCATTTTGTTTGAGTGGTTTCTATGCCGGGGTTGCCGGAGGCCTTTATGCTCACTACCTGAGGATTGCCGGTCCTGGTTTGCTTGATATCTTAATGTCTTTCCAGGTAATTATCTGGACTATCTTGGGTGGTATTGCAACCATTTATGGGCCGGTAGTCGGAGTTTTTGTGCTCTATCCTTTACTGGAATATATGCGTGTAGTGCCTCAGTACCGTATGCTTCTTTTTACTATTATTGTTCTGTTGCTGGTGCATTTTATGCCTGAAGGAATAGCTAACTGGGTACGAGACATGCTCGAGAAAGAATGCCCCCGCTGTAAAGAGCGGAACGTATTTACCCGAAGAGAATGCCGCTATTGCTATGCTCAAATAGCAACGAAAAAATAACTAAAAATGTCAACAATGCTATTAGGAGGCTATATGTAATGACAGAATCAAGTATTTACCTGGCAAAACCCTGGTTAAAGTATTACCCGGAAGGTGTTTCGGAGTCAGTTGCTGTAGATGAGGAATCATTAAGTAATGCATTTGATCGGGCCACAGATCAATTTTTAAATAGGGCTGCAGTTATTTTTTATGGAAATAAAATTAGCTACCGGCAATTAAGAGAATTATCAGATCGGTTTGCTGCGGGTCTTGCAAGTGTTGGGGTTAAAAAAGGAGATAGAGTAGCATTTTACCTTTTAAATAGTCCTCAATTTATTATTGCATATTTTGGCGCCTTGAAAGCAGGGGCAACGGTTACACCGATCAGTCCGATATATACAAGTGGTGAATTAAGGCATCAACTTCTGGACAGCCAGGCTCAGCATATTGTTTGTCAGGATATGCTTTATGAAAATGTAAGAAAAGCTGACTGTCCTTTGCAAAGTATTATCCTGACCGGAATAGAAGAATACCTGCCCACCCTTAAAAAGATCTTTAGAAAAAAAGCCACCAGAAAATATGTTCAGTCCGGAATTAAAACTGATTTGAAGGATAATGGTAATATATATCAATTTCAGGCGCTTCTTAAGGAGCATGATCCAAGTCCGCCTAACATTACCTTTAGACCAAAAGAAGATGTGGCAACCCTGCCCTATACAGGTGGAACAACAGCTCAACCAAAGGGTATTATGCTTACTCATTATAACCTGCTTGCCAACCAAAAACAGATTCAGTCTTCATGGCCATTTCTCGAGCCCGGCCAGGAGGTGTTTCTTGCATACCTACCTTTATTCCATATTTTTGGACAAGTTGCCATCATGTTAAATGGCTTAATTTTAGGAGCGACATTAGTGCTGTTAACAACTCCCGACCTTGATGAAATTTTAGCATCGGTGGAAGAATATGGAGCAAATATCTTTTTTGGTGTCCCTGCATTTTACGATATGCTAAAGGATTATAAAAAAACAGATCGTATCAACTGGAAGAATCTTAAACTTATTGTATGTGCGGCCGATACCCTTCACGAGACAACTATAAAGGGCTGGGAAAAACGAACCGGTACAAAGATCCTTGAAGGGTTTGGTATGACCGAGGTAAGCGGTGCCTGTCATGTCAATCCTTATGATCGTCCCAAACCGGGTTCATTCGGTGTTCCATTATCAGATATTACTGCTGCTGTTGTAAACCCTGATACTAACGATTTTCTCCCCACAGGAGAAGTCGGTGAGTTAGTAGTAAGCGGACCAAATGTTATGAAGGGATATTGGAACAGAGCTGAAGAGAATATTAATGCGCTCATAAATATTGAAGGCAGCACATGGCTAAAGACAGGTGACCTGGTTAAAATGGATGAGGAAGGCTATTTTTATTACGTTGATCGCAAAAAGGATTTAATTAAGTATAAGGGGTATTCAGTCTTTGCCAGGGAAATTGAAGAAGTGATTATCAGCCATCCGCAAGTAAAGGCGGCTGGGATTGTTGGAGTGCCGAATCCGAAAGTAGGTCAGTATATCAAGGCATATGTTGTGCTTTTTTCAGAAGGCAGGGGGACAATATCTGAGGAAGATATTGCTAATTACTGCCGGGAGCATTTAGCGCATTATAAAATACCAAACATTGTTGAGTTTCGTGGGGAATTACCGAAAACTGATGTGGGAAAAATTTCTAGGCGTGAGTTAAGAGAGGAATCTGAAGAGATACTGTATTAATAAGATGCTATGATAAAATGCCTCTTTCCATAAAAGTGAAAAGGACAAGTTTCAATATATGGGAATAGAATTATTTAGATGATGAAATAATGAGAAACCAAAAAGGTGTTTAAAAAAAGCGCCCCAAAAGATAAGCTAACCTGTTATAATAATTGAGCAAGGTCAAAGAAACTGAGAAAAGAATTGTTATGAAAGCAGATCACTTATATTTCTAAAGCCTTTGATTCTTGCTTCCTCTTATTTCATTGAAAGTTTTTATCTTTCCCCATCTTGCGTTTTATATTATGCCGGCTTTCAACTTGCCGCTTATTTTGCCCTGCCTGGTTGAGAAGCTTTATTATTTGATAAACTGTTAACTATTTACTTGTATTCCTGCTGTGCTACAATTATTATTAAGAAACCGGGAACTCTATAGGAGGGCATTTACATGATTGATTTACGCAGTGATACGATAACCCTGCCCGATGAATTAATGCGCAGGGCAATTTTTGAAGCAGAATTAGGAGACGATGTATACGGTGAAGACCCAAGCGTAAACCGTTTAGAGGAGATGGCCGCCGAAATTACCGGCAAAGAAGCTGCCATGCTGGTGCCCAGCGGCACCATGGGCAACCAGATTGCTGTGCTTACCCATACGAAACCGGGGACCGAGGTGATCATGGAGGCTGATTCGCATATTTATTACTATGAAGCTGCCGCCGCCTCGGTTTTTGCCGGAGTTCAGCCGCGGCCGCTGCAGGGCAACAGGGGGTCTTTATCTGCGGACCTTGTTGAATGGGCTATTCGCCAGGATGATATTCACCTGCCGCCAACATCGTTAATTTGCCTGGAAAATACACATAACCGGGCCGGGGGCACAGTCGTTCCCCTGGCAGATATGAAAGCAGTTTATGAAATAGCTGAAAAGCACGGCCTGCCTGTCCACCTTGACGGGGCCCGAATATTTAACGCATCAATTGCTTCCGGTGTTCCTGTAAAAGAATTTACAAATTGCACCACATCGGTCCAGTTTTGTCTCTCCAAGGGTCTGGGCGCACCTGTCGGATCAATTATTGCCGGTCCCGGTGCTTTTATCGATGATGCCCGCCGTTGGCGTAAGCGCCTCGGAGGGGGAATGCGTCAGGCCGGCATTATTGCCGCCGCTGGGATCGTGGCCCTTGAAACGATGATCGATCGCCTGGCTGAAGATCACGCCAACGCCCGCCTGCTGGCTGAAGGCCTGGCTGTCTTAAAAGGGATTGACTTTAATCCTGATGATGTTGATACCAATATAGTGATCGTCAAGCCGACTGCCATGTCAGTACGCAGTCTTGGTTCCGAACTTGAAAAGCGCGGCATTTTGACTGTTGTCATTGAACCCGATCGGGTGCGTTTTACAACCAGTAAAGAGGTTAACAGCACTGATATAGAGAAAACAATTATTGCTGTAAAAGAAATCCTTGCAGAAAATTAAGTCAAAGCGGTAGTTGCAACGCATAAATAGCTAGTAAGTTTAGCAGCAGTCAACGATTCAGGAACAGTAAAGTATTAGAAGGAGTGGTTACAATTATTTCACAGGACGAAAAAAATATTGATATATTAGGAACCTTTCATTACATAATGGGTGTTTTAACAGCCTTAATGGCATGCATTCCCCTGATACATTTTTTTATTGGTTTTGCTTTACTTGGTTTGGGACCTGCCGGTTCAGATTTTGCTCCGCGGTTAGTCGGCCTAATCTTTATTATTCTTTCAGTTTTTATTATTGCTGCAGGATGGATTCTCGCGGTTCTGATTTTCGTCGCCGGTAGCAGGTTGAAACAACGCCGCGCTTATAACTTCTGCCTGGTGGTTGCATTTCTTGAATGCCTGATTATACCCTTAGGTACTGTTCTAGGCATTTTTACGATTATTAATTTAACCAGGGAACCTGTAAGAAACCTATTTAACAGATAAGGTGGTCACCAGCAATGATGAATGCCGAGCAATACATTGATTCCCTGCGCAGAATCAAACACAGGGTATTTATGTTTGGTGAAAATGTCGATAATATAGTTGATCACCCCATGATCAGGCCTTCTATCAATGCCGTGGCCAAAACTTATGAATTGGCTCATAATCCCGTGCATGAGAACTTACTTGCTGCAGACTCAAATTTGAATGGAAAAAGAATAAACCGTTTTACCCACCTTCACCAGGGCGCCGATGATTTAATAAACAAAGTTAAAATGCAGAGGTTGCTGGGGCAAAAAACCGCGGCCTGTTTTCAGCGTTGTGTCGGTATGGATGCTTTTAATGCTGTCGATAGTGTTACTTACGAGATGGAAAGAGATCTGAACCTTGAGTATCATCGCTGGTTTCGCAGGTTTCTGCTTGATATCCAGGAAAAAGACTTCGTTGTAGAAGGGGCGATGACCGACCCCAAGGGCGATCGCTCCCTGCGTCCTTCAAAGCAGGCTGATCCCGATTTGTTCCTGCGTATTGTCAGCCGGGAAAAAGATGGAATTGTGGTCAGGGGTGCTAAGGCTCACCAGACAGGGGCACTTTCAGCGCATGAGATCCTGGTTATGCCCACAATGGCCATGGATGAGGAAGATGCTGCATATGCAGTCTGTTTTGCTGTCCCATCAGGAACTGAAGGCATAACCTGTATATACGGCCGTCAATCTTGTGATACCCGCAAAATGGAGGGCACAGAAATCGATGTCGGCAACTGCCGCTACGGCGGACATGAGTGCCTGGTTGTTTTTGATGATCTTTTTGTCCCCTGGGAACGGGTTTTCATGTGCGGGGAATACCGCTACACCGGGGCCCTGGTCGAGCGCTTTGCCGGTTATCACCGGCAAAGTTACGGTGGTTGCAAGGTGGGAGTGGGCGATGTCCTGATTGGGGCGGCTGCTCTTGCCGCTGAGTACAACGGCGCTGCTAAAGCTTCACATATCAGGGATAAATTGATCGAAATGATACACCTCAACGAAACCTTATATGCCTGCGGAATTGCCTGTTCAAGCCAGGGAAAGGCAACTGCTTCCGGAACTTACCTGATCGACATGCTCCTGGCTAATGTTTGCAAGCAAAATGTAACCCGCTTTCCTTATGAAATTGCCCGTTTGGCTGAAGATATAGCCGGGGGGCTGATGGTAACCCTGCCTTCAGAAAAAGACTACCGTCATCCCGAAATCGGAAAATATATCGAAAAGTATTTGAAAGGAACGGCTGAAGTGCCTACCGAACAAAGGATGAGGGTAATGCGTCTGATTGAGAATATAACCCTCGGCACTGCTGCTGTAGGTTACCGGACCGAATCGATGCACGGCGCCGGATCGCCGCAGGCTCAGCGGATTATGATTGGCCGCCAGGCCGATCTGGAACAGAAGAAAAGCCTGGCCAGGATAATAGCCGGAATCGTTGACTGAAGCTTTTTCGAACGTAAAGAGAGCAGCTGAGCAGGCCAATACCGTAAGCAGGAGGAAAGCAGCCAGGAGGCAGGATAATGGAGACAGCCAGGCTTTATGTTCTTTTCCGGCTGCTATAATCCGACCTCTAATTTCTGACTTCTGCTTCTCAACTTGGCGAAAGTTTCGATAAATGATGCGTCATAAAACAAAGGTATCTTTAGTCGATCGGTTAGAGGAGGAAATAGTGGACATAAAAGAAATGGCCCGTTCGATTCATCAGGATGTTATTAAATGGCGGCGTGATTTGCACCGCATCCCCGAAATAGGGTTTGAACTGGACCGGACATCCGGTTACATCAGGGGGTGTTTAGATCAACTGGGAATTCCTTACCATTTGGCTGCGCGGACCGGTATTGTAGCTTTAATTGAAGGAGGCAGCCCCGGCCCGACCGTCGCCCTGCGCGCTGACATGGATGCTCTTCCCATCAGAGAAGAAACCGGCCTTTCTTTTGCTTCGGACAACGGCAATATGCATGCCTGCGGCCACGATGCTCACATGGCTATGCTGCTCGGTACGACAAAAATAATAAACAATATGCGCGATAAGTTGAAGGGCAGGGTTAAACTGCTTTTTCAACCGGGGGAAGAGGGTTATGGAGGTGCGGCGGAAATGATTGCAGGCGGCTGCCTGGAAAACCCGTCCGTAGATACTGTGTACGGATTGCATGTTGGACAGATATTCCCCGCGGTCGGAACTGGACAGATCGGAATCTGCGCAGGGCCAATTCTCGCCGCGTCTACCGCTTTTAAAGTTACGGTTAAAGGCAAAAGCACGCACGGTGCGCTGCCGCACCTGGGCGTTGATGCGATAATAGTTGCTGCGGAAATTATTTTGGCCCTGCAAAAAATAGTCAGCCGGGAGATAGATCCTCTTGATTCCGCAGTATTAACTGTTGGCACAATAGAAGGCGGCGAAGCTTTGAATATTGTTGCCCCCAGGGTTACTTTTGGCGGAGATTTTCGAACCCTGCACGATAAAGATCGGAAGTTTATTACTGCGCGCCTGGAGGAATTATCATATTCAATAGCGAAAGCGAACCGGGCCGAAGTGGAAGTGGATATACTCGGCGGTTATCCCCCTACAGTAAATAACCCGCAACTTGCAAAAATAGTTATTGAGGCTGCTTCAGGTGTTATCGGTAAAGGTAACGTGGTAGAAATTAAAAAGCCGAACATGGGTACTGAAGACATGTCTTTATACCTGGAAAAAGTGCCCGGCGCTTTTTTTGTTCTCGGAACGGGCAACCCTGAAAAGGGGATTACCTATCCGCATCACAACTCTAAATTTAATGTAGATGAAGAAACCCTCTGGATTGGCCCTGCTTTATTTGCCCGCCTGGTCTTTGATTGTCCGGGTAATTGAAAATTGAAAGCGATAAGTTGATTAATTGAGGGAGGTTTTGGTCATGGGGAAAAAGATTAATATTGTAACAGTCAGTGTGCAGATGAAAGCTGAACTGAACAGCTCTGCAACAGCAAATTCTATTTGGGAAAAACTACCAATTAGAGGCACCGTTAACACCTGGGGAGAAGAAATATATTTTCAGATTCCTGTTCAAATGGAACATGAAAATGCTGTTTCGGTTGTTGAAGAAGGAGATGTTGCCTACTGGCCCGAAGGAAAAAGCTTTTGCATTTTTTTTGGACAAACTCCTGCCTCCACAGCGAAAGAAATAAAACCGGCCAGTCCCGTTAACCCTGTCGGCCGGTTGCTTGGGGAACCCGGGGCATGGAAAGCGGTAAAACCCGGCACAGAGATAACCCTTGAGCAGGCTTAGCCTTGGAGTCAGGCAGTTTTAATTATTAAATAACTTCTCTTCTGGGAAAATTCTATGAATGACTGGCTATACAGGCTGTTTCTATACCGGGTGTTAGGGCCGCAGTATTTGCCTGAGTAAGTAAAAATATGATAGCCATGAAAAGTCGCTTTCCTGTTAATTGAAGCTTTAAGCTGTTGGTCTGTGAAAGCTTCAGTTAACTAGTACTACAGCGAAACTTTTGTTAGAAAACAGAGTCCGCTAAGCCACGGGGACGGCTCTCCATCGTCTTCCCTTCGGCCTTCGCTGTGCTCCGGGACGCTCAAACCGTCCCTATGGCGCCGCTTATTCAGTAATCTTGTGCTGTAATGCTAGTTGCGGCTTCGAACAAAGGGCATGGTTCACCGGTAATGGACTGGCAGAAACGATTTTGTAAGTACGGAGGTGGCCGGCGATGTTAAAAGCAGAAGATTTTTTTGATTTAGAAGGTAACCGCTTTAAATTACTTTTCGCAGAGACAGAATATGTATGGGAAGGTTTAAGTAAGATCAAGGATTTTGTTAATGAGCACCTGGAACCAAATGTTAAAGCTTTACGCGAAGGCAGCGTCGTTGTAGAAAAAACCCGTATTCTTTATAATGGAGAAGTGATTAGCTCAAACTTTGAAATTGATACATCCGGCAAGAAACCGGTGGTTCTGAAAGCAGGAGTTGTGCTGGAAGGCGCCAGTATTATTTACGCCGGTGCATACCTGATGGACGATGAAATTTATATCGGCCGGGATACAATTATCGAGCCTGCCGCCCTGATTAAGGGGCCCGCTGTGATCGGTGACCGGACTGAAGTTCGCCATGGCGCTTATATCAGGGGGAATGTTCTGGTTGGAGATGACTGTGTTGTTGGCCATACTACCGAAATAAAATCCTCTGTATTGCTGGGTGGAAGTAAAGCAGGTCATTTTGCCTATATAGGAGACAGTATCCTGGGCCGGGTTAATCTCGGGGCAGGAACAAAACTGGCCAACCTGAAAATGGTTGATTCTCCTGTAGTATTGAACATCAAAGAACGAACTTATGAGACAGGCTTGCGAAAGTTTGGGGCAATCATCGGCGACGGTGTTGAAACCGGATGCAACAGCGTGACCACCCCTGGAACCATGCTGGGGAAGTATGTTATTTTATACCCCAACGGAACAGCGCGTGGTTATTACCCCGCAGGGGCTCTTGTAAAAGTTAAACCCGGCTACGCGGTCG
>SLHT01000192.1 GCA_007136055.1 Syntrophomonadaceae bacterium | reverse complement strand
AGCAGTTTTATTACCTGGCTCTATGCAAAGACAAAGAGCATTTTTCTGTGCGTTCTCTTCCATGCTTCAATTAATGCAGCAGCAGCAACCGGTTTATCAGTATCCATGGGCGCTGAAACGGTTTATCCTTATTATGCAATCTTTATTATGCTGTCCGGGCTGATCTTCCTCACCGTCATGGGGCGTGGTTCTTCTTTGTCCCCTGTAAGTAGGCAAAGGTGTTAAAGTTATTATAATTTAATTCGACGGGATTTTAGAATTGTCCCTTCGTGTTTGATCACCGACCATCTATAGCTAACCGCTTGCTGAAGATCACCTTTGTTAATGGGGAGGATATTATTATGAAGAAACGGTTAAAATAATTTATTCCGGCGATCTTGATCATTGTAATAATTGCGGTATATATCTGGCCTGTTTCTGAACTAACTTTCGAAGAGCTGTACGCTGATGTGGATAAGGAAGCTGTTTATTCGCTGGTTGCCCCTGTTTTAAGGGTAGAAATGAAGAGCACTTATCCTTCGGCGGCAGTGCATACATTTTCGGGGGCAGGGCATTTCCCATACTTAAACCGTGCTGAAGAGTACACACGAATTATTGGTGAGTTTATTTCTATTCAGTGACAGCATAAAAGGGGCGGGCATAAGTTGTTCCCTGGAAGGGACACAGACATTAACGTCATTTTAATTTGATTAAGAAGGGTACAAGAAAAGCAACTTTGTGTTCATGGGAAAATAGTTTGGTAGAATTCTTAGCGGTTTAGTATAATATATTACTGGATACAGCAATTAATGCCATTTTATCTATTAATGAAAGGAACAATACTATGCGGCTATTAATCATGATCCAGGGTAACTACGGGGAACGTATCGCTGAAAATATAAAGGTAAAAAAGCCGGAAGACTGGAAGGTAGATGTATGGTCAGTCCCTGCCATTACCGAAAGTATTATTGATGAACCCGAAATCTATTTGTCCGGTGACTTGCAGCCGGCAGACCTGATTTTACACCTCTGTGAATCGCCCCAGGCAGCCCAGCTGTTGCCTGCCGTTGTTGAAAAGTGCGGCGCAAAGGGTGTGGTGGCTTCTATTGACAGTACAGCCTGGATTCCGCTCGGTCTCCGGAATCAATTGCGGAGGGAGTTAGCTAAAAAAGGGGTTGCTATAGTTTTTCCCGAACCTCTTTGCTCGCTTGACGAAGAAACAGTGGGATTCTATGAGAAAAACAAGGAACCTTATACCAGTGACATTATCAGGGAATTTGCCCGCCATTTCGGCAAACCCAAACTCGACCTGACTATTGATCAAAAAGGTCTGATCAGCGCAGCCAAAGTGTTACGTGGCGCTCCCTGCGGGTCATCTGAATATACTGCCCGCCGTATCATCGGCTTGAAAGCGGACCAATCAGTTCCCAGGGCCGGTCTGATGTGCCTGCATTATCCCTGCCTGGCATCGATGCAGTTTGAGCAAACCGATAACGGCGTGGATACGATTATGCACACATCGGGTCGGGTCTTTAACGAAGCAATGGAAAAAGCGTTGCCAAAACATAAAGAAACCGAACAAAAATAGCACTCAGACCCAGGGTGTAAAGTTACTGTAAGTTTTTGCAGGGAAAGAAATAAGAGGGGATAGTTATTCTGTATTCTCTGTAAGTGATCATAGAGATTAAGAGCATTTCAAGTTTGACTAAAAAACACAGAAAAACCGATCCCATTTTGTTTCTACGGCAACTCGAGTGCTTTACAGCTTGAAATGCTTTTTGTATAATATTACTGAAAGTTAAAATATTTTAAAGAGGTGTTATTTATGATCTGTTCTTATGCTTCGGTTGAAGAAAAGAAACTAAAAGCTTTACAAGGCCTTGAGAAAGAACTGGGGAAGACCCTTTTGGCTTTCAGCTGTCATGATGCCAAGCCCGCACAGTTAACCCAGGAACAGCTGGAGCATGTCCAGGTTCTGGAAAAAGAGCTCGGTGTCGTAATTGTAGCGCTTTAATATTATGTCTGCGGCAGAGGTGGTTACATCCGGTGGCCGTTTCTATTTGGCAAGATAAAAGTTTACTGAACGGCAGCTGAATAAAACAGAAATATAAGGGTGTTACAAATACAGGAAGACGGTTTTGGTTGACAGCATTATTGCCAGGACGTTAGAGGAAGTAGCCCCATGCTTCGGTAATTGTTCTCTGGGCTACAAACGATGTTATATCGTTTTGATCCAGGGGTGGCGAAACTTCTACTACATCCATACCGATAAACTTGAGGCTGGAAAGCTCTTTAAGCAGAGTGAAAAGTTCTCTGCTGGTAAAGCCGCCCGGCTTTGGGGTTCCTGTGCCCGGGGCTGTCGCCGGATCCAGGAAGTCGATATCGAGAGTTAAATAATACACCTCGCAGTGTTGTAGGTTTTTTTTGATCATAGCTGCAGCTTTCTCCATACCCAGCCTGGAGATTTCGGCAGCTTTTAATATATTGGCCTGGAGACCATTTAGAAACTTCAGCTCCTGCTGCTCAAAAGAGCGAATTCCGGCAAAGCAGATGTTCTCCAGGTTGAGGCCATTTTCTTCCACCACCCTGCGGTGAGTGCAGCCGTGTGATAGCCGGTTGCCATCAAGTTCTTCGCATAAATCAAGATGGGCGTCGAGGTGGATGACTCCCAGTTTTTCGCCATAGACACTAAATGCAGCTTGAATCAGCGGAATACTGACAGAATGATCACCACCGATAAAAATCGGAAAGCTTTTTTTAAACAGTTCGGTTGCTTTTTCCTCTACACTTATAAAGTATTCCTCCTGTCTCAACTTTTCAGGTGTTAAATCGCCAATGTCCAGGACTTTAATATCTGACAGAGATCTTCCGTCTTCAGTGGTTGGTGAAATGTGCCCAGAGAGAAGCCTGATTCTATCAGGTGCTTCAGCTGCCCCCTGGCGAAATGATGTAGCTTTATCAAAAGGAAGTCCCATTATTACCACATCAGCATCTTCCGGTTTGAGGTTGCGATCATGGAGTCCGTTCCAGATTACCGGTTGCGAATTCCTGATTTTCAAATGTATCTACTCCCTTATTAAGGATAGCCTGCAACGGCTAATTATTTGCTATATTCTCGCCAAGCACTCATAAACCTTTATAAGATGTCGAAACAAAAAAGCTTTACAATGAAGTAAATCTCTGTAATAATAATAATGATTATTAAAGTTCTATACAATGCAAAATTATAAAGGGTATAGCCATTCTATCACAAAGGAGTAAGGCATAATGGGAATTAAGGGTAAAAAAAAGAAAGTCACCGCACAGGGTTCCATGATGCTAAAAATCAATGCACACAGTTACCCCTGTTTACATGTGGGCACGAGAAATCCTTGTATTTATCATTGCAAAAAGTGTTATTTTGAAATCATGTATTGCAACATCAATTAGGTAGCAAAGTTGTTACCTGCATCAAGAGAATTATTAAATTATGCCGGGCCATTTTTATGTCCCGGCATGTTATTTAACAGGCAAATTTTCGTAATATCTTTTAGCGATAGTTGAAGTTTTAAAAGAGTAGAAACTTATTTAAAGAATTCTTTTTTTATCAATTCTTCCGGCCTGCCGAAAAAGAAGATAACCAGGTTAATGACAGCCAAAACCAGGAAACCGGCCAATCCCATAATGCCGGTAAGCAGCGGTTTTGATCCGGCAAGGGGCATTATAGCTAGCCCGGCCACAGCATTTAAGGAACCGTGCATGATCGCTGCAGCAATAACATTGTTTGCTTTTAAGGTTATATAGCTGAACATGGGAGAAAGGAG
Organism: Syntrophomonadaceae bacterium; assembly: GCA_007136055.1. Classification (GTDB taxonomy): domain Bacteria; phylum Bacillota; class Dethiobacteria; order DTU022; family DTU022; genus T3SED10-7. Next base: position 2,145 of record SLHT01000192.1, on the reverse strand, counting down.
GATGCACCATAATGTCATCATGAATACCCCGGCAACTTCGTAGCCCGGGTAGTTATGGCCCATTAAAATCAGGGGAGCATGCCAGATGCCCCAGATAAAGCCGATAAATATGGCAGACTTCCAGAACCCGGCAGGTGCTGTTTCCTTTAACAAGAAGCCCCTCCAGCCAAGCTCTTCACCGAATGCGGCGATAGCATTGATGGTGGGTCCTGCAATAATGCCCTGTGCCAGCATCAGCCAGAACATGACAACGGGTGAAAATGGCATTTCGTCCATGATGTCACCCGGGATATAATCACCAAGATAATCGGTTAAACCGGTCATTTCTGAAGAGTAACTTACCCCGGGCAAAAGAAGGCTGACACCAATAGTGGCGAAGGTAAGCAATACTGGCAGTCCCCATGACACCAGGAGCCATTTGTTTATATTTGTATTGACCCCGTAAGTCTTCATGACCGGCTGCCTGTAGATATACTTTTGGACGATGATTGTGCAGAGCAGGGGGAAAAACATATAAATAATAGCAAAAGTCGTGGCATAAAGAGTGCCCCATTCCAATCCGGACATATAAAACAGACCTGCGGCAGTCCAGCTGATTAGAATTGTCAGGCTTACAAAGGTTAGTTTTTTTTCTGTCCATATCTGCTATAATTCCTTTACACTCTGATTATATATAAAATCAAATTATTCTGCCATGTTTAGCAGTAGTTCTTCCAGTTCGGTTTGTAGCTGTTCATTCATAATATTTCAAGGCCTGACCCTAAAGAAGTATAATTGGCTTTTCCAGTATAGCTGATGAACCGCTAAGATCCAAATTTTCTGGGACTGTGCATGTAGAATGATGGGGCATTATCCTCATAGAGTAGGTGCTGCAACAGGAGTTTTTTATTATTATTTCGTTCGTTAATCAGCCTTATGAAAAAGGAGCCCGCTTAGATGCCAAACGTGTTGAAAAGCTGCTGATTAACTATAGAAAAATGTTTGGACCCTGTTACCTATTTTTTTTATATGTTCTAATTAAAGCTGTCTGAAACCAAATGCCTCAAAGCTAAAGTGGCGGTCAAAAGCAAGTGCTTCTTCAATTTTCAAATTTTCCATGATAGCAAAGCTGGTGCAATCAGTGAAAGAAAAGCTTTGATCTACAAATTTCTTGAAGATAGCCAGGGCACGGGGAAGATATAAAGGAGCAGTATAAATTATCTTTGCTGCTTGTTCTGAAAATAATTCTTGAGCCAGGGTGGCTGCAACCTGATGATTATTTAACCTTACCCGGGTTAGGGTTATGGCTTCGTCAATAACATAGTCGGAGGTATAACAGATTGTACCCGTTTCTGGTAAAGATCTAAAAAAATCTACAGCAGTGGTGTGATCCGGATCTTTTTTATTCTTAAGAGCATACCAGGCACCCGTATCTACAAATACTTTTCTCATTAATATAAGTCCTCGTCGTGGTGTTTATGATCTGCAGGTCCATCTGCGGCTAATTCAGCCATTCTTATTCCGCCCTGGGATTGTTTATTAATTGTTTCAGCCATTTTCTCATCGATCATTTTTCGGATTACATTAGATATACTGGTATTGTTAACTTCTGCCTGCTGAACAAGATAATTATGCTGTTCTTCTTTTACTAGTATTTGAGTTCTTTTCATGGCAACCGTTCCTTTATGTGTAGTTACACAACTACATCATACCATAGATAATAATTATGACCTACATATTTCTCTAAATATAACGAAGCAGTAGAAAATATAAAACCGCATAGTAAAAACAGTCCCATAGTGGGAATGCTTGACCATTGTGGTCATTTGGTTTATATTACGGATTGACCAGTACGGTCAATTGTATTTAAATCAAGGCGATAGCGGCATGAACATTAATCATTGAAGGTGACCCGTAATGGATAAAGATAGTGAGCAGGGTAAAGAGACCATTAACTGGCTGGGCGGCAAATACAAGTGTTAAAGTCATTACTACCCAGGCAGTTTACATGGCCTTCAGCGTTGTAATGCTGCTTGTCATTAATACCGCGGCAGGCACTGCAGTAAGTGAGCTAATGTTTCCAGGCGAGATGGATATACCTGCTTTTCTTCTTCTAAACCTGGTTGCCATTCTTTTGACCCTGTCGATCAGTTCAATCTGTTTCTT
>SLHT01000293.1 GCA_007136055.1 Syntrophomonadaceae bacterium | reverse complement strand
ACGATTACTATCAATGCTTCAGCTTCACATTCTCCGGACGGGACAATTGAGAGTTACGAATGGGATTTTGGTGATGGTTCAAATGTTAACACTTCTAGCTCAACCGTGACAAAGAGCTACGCATCTATAGGAGATTATAGAATAACCTTGGTAGTATTTGACAATCATTTTAACACTGGACAAAACACTCAGACTATAAATGTTGCCTATGCTCCACTTAGCACTTTAACGGGGACTCAATTTTTGACTTTATCTAGAAATCCACAAGGATACGAGGGGCAAGGTTATCATCCACACATTTATCAGAACTACAATAGTGCGGTTATCACAAAAGTTACCTGGAATGCATGTAGTGCGGTTCCATCTATGATTTTACATTACAAGGGGGTTAGTTGCCATTTTAATGGAAGTGGGCATACAAGAGACTTCAATAATTTGACATTAGATGGGGTTTGGAGTATGTTAGCAAATTGGCCAAACTATAATAATAGACCTTTGCAAAGTGGTCTTAGTGTGGACTGGAGAGCAGAGCCGAAGTAGCTGTGTTTAACTTAAGCAGATGCCAATCATTATGCTCCCATTCAACAATATGAGTATAATCTGCAAATCTTATAGTTCCTGAAAGGAGGATAGGTATGAGTATATCTTTAGAACAAATATGGGGAGAAGTAGGCATGGATTACAAAGAAGGGCTCATTAATTCAGAAAGCTGTTTACAGGCTGTGCTGTATAAAGTTCTAAGAGAACATATCAGAAATGTGCCATATAGAAAAGTATATGTTGAACCAGTTATTGAATATTACGCTACTGGCTCTCCTAAATATAAACCCGACATAATAATATGTGATGATAAGAAAATTATTGCTATAATTGAGCTTAAATTTGCTCCAAACTGGTATCCTAATATTCGAGATGATCTAATAAAGCTTAAAGAGTTAAGCGATGAGCTAAATATGAATAATAATTACTATGCGAGTCGCATACCAGAAACTGGTGAATGGTCGTATCCTGAATTCAAAATTAATCATTCAACAGCTTTTATTGTTGCAGTAATGGGAAAGTATGATTCAGAAAGTGTTAATTTTAGTAATGTAAAAAGACTTCTTGATAGCAATCAGTTATCAAAAAGGTTTAGTTTAATGTCAGGCAGAATTTTTGGCGAAGGAAGAGAAACAGAATTTGTTGTTGAAGGTTCTATAAGCGAAATTCCTATAAATTAACAGTACTTAAGCAAATAAGAATCGAATAAGATATTTTTTAAAATTACGTATAATCAGGCTTTATCTTATCTTGAGGAAAATAGGGGTGCCTATAGTTAAGTATGGCTTTTAGGTAACTTAAAGAGGTGCGATTCAATGTATCTTATCAATAAAAATACAAATCTTATCTCTAAAATCCCTTAAAAAACCTTTGCAGAACTTGGGTTTAAAGAAAAAGAACATCTTCAAGAATGGCTTGCTAATAATCCTGAGGCTTTGGGTGAAGAGCTGCTTATCATACAAAAAGAGTTTAGTGGCTTTAGTGATACAAAAGAAAGACTTGACCTAGTAGCTTCAACACAAAGGGACGGTTCTTTTGTGTTGTATCAGCAACTTCATTATATTTCACTCATGAAGGGTAACTCTATGAAAAGAAGTGTCAGGAAGAAAAGTTGCGCATGCATTTATCATTTAGTTCCTCGTAGTATCAATTAAAAAGGGGGTCACCCCAAATTGTCCCTTTTTGCATTCAATTCTTCTCATACATATTCCCATGAACTATGCTAATAACCTGCCTTATATGAAATATAATATCTATAATTTCATAACTGCACTGAACCGAAAAATATTGCGGGTTTTTTCTATCGCATAAATGAATAGGGTGATGCATCGTGTTGAATGAACATGAAAAAGAGGCTACTGCTAATTTTAAGGAAAATAACGGGTTCGATGGTGAGCTTATATACGGCAGGTATTCAGGTATTGGTATCGTTATGGATAGCTATTACCTAGATGAGGGCACCGGACACGGCGGATATGAACCGGATAACCCCACAGGATTTAGAACCGGACAATGCATCAAAGTCCAAGTTACTAAAGGAGTTGTTTGCAGTATAGAGGTTTACAAACAAGACGAAATTGTGGATCGTATTTGTTCCTATGGTGGGGATGTAGGAATTATAGGTAAACCCCAAATAGGAGATATAGTAGGTTTTTATTTAGGTTACTACGTTCAGATATGGGAAAAAGTTGAGCTCACCCATAAAAATATGCCTGAAGTAAATATGGAACAACATGAGCAGTCGCCTGAAGTTGAAATAGCAAAAGCAGAACAGGCATTTGAGCCTATTTGTAGTACCACACTGTTAATTAATATGGATAATTATAAGCAGGCATCTGATGCTGAAATGGTAAACGCTGAAAAGGCATTAAAGTTATATAGAAAACTGGAGGATGAAAATTGGAATTTCCATACGATTATCTTCTTAGCTGGGATAATCGGTTTTGTGATCGGATATATTATTGCTTTATTGGGCGGTGAGTACTGGGGGATTGAAAAGGGTGAACCATTGCTTGTCCTAATTTGGTACTATATCGGTATTACCACAACATTATTGTTTTTTATACCGAGATCCAGCAGTCCGATAAAAGGAGCTCCCTCATACTATGTTCTGATGGGTGCAATTATTCTATCATTTTTGAAACTTGTCGAAGTTTCTCTTTCATTTGTTGTTATGCTGTTAATATCTGGTATTCCTATCTATGTAGTCTATGCATTAATAAGTGTATTCAGGTTTTTTTTCTCTGAAGGGCCTTTTGCCTGGATATTGCCTTTCGGTATCCATCCGGCTATTGACTGGTACATCTTTGCTGTTTGTTTTACTGCCAGTTTTCTATTCCTTGCCGTGTTCGATGTGGGCATACCAAAAACCTTGTCTCCAAAGCGGTTGCTCATGGTTATAAGACTTAAAAAGCGAGAATCTTTGTCGACTATTGTCCTGCTCATTTCAGTGCTTATTTTAATGTTCGATTATTCAATGTTTAACTGGCATTTCGATAATCCTTTCTTTTATAATATAATTGGAGGTATTATTTTTAGCTTGATTACTGGCGGACTATTTAGTTTAGCCTTCGCGAGTATACAAAAAGATTTGGTAATCGCCAATTTACACCTTCTAGCAAAAACGAGATGTTTAATCCGTATGAACTGTCTCTTTGAAACACATTTCCCTTTGAGGTATATTTACGAGCAAAAGGATTATTTAAAACATGAGAATAAGTACATGTCAGATATTTTGGTAAATCTTGCGGAAGCCGTCATTATCATCTACGAAAACAGGGAGGTGAAGGAAAGGCAAACAATTTTTAAATGGAATCCTTATACAATCTATATCGGTCCTTGGGTCAAGGAAATATGGTTCATGAGAATGAAGGTAAAATCGAATGAAAAATTCTTAGCATACACAGATGAAGCTCGTAAACTTTTAAAAGAAATCAAAAATAAAAAATACTATGATATTATTGTAGATAATATTGATAAAACCGAGCAACTATGGTAACTTTTCGACAAAAAGCACGGAGGGACGGTTTGGGGTCATAGCACCATTCAATATTAGATATATTTCTGATTAGCTATTAATAGCATGGAAGAACCAAGCCTTACCCCGGGCTGATGGACACGAAGAATGGCTGATAATGAGCAGAAGGAAAGGGTGAGGCTAGATATAACAATAGAACAACTTAGTAGAAGATATTGAAATTGACGTAAACCAGTATATGTAAATGTAGTTGCTTTGTTTGTAGAAAAATATCGAGCATAACGTTGCACAAATCAAAGGAGGATTACCTGCAGTAATGACTTTACTAAAAGTTTCATCAAAATCAAATCTTCACAAGGTAGCAGGGGCTTTAGCAGGTTCTATTCGAGAGGATGGTAGGGCTGAAATGCGAACAATTGGTGCTGGTGCATTAAACCAGGCAATTAAAGCTATATCTGTTACCCGGACTTTTTTTATTTCAGAAGGAATCGATTTAATTTGTATCCCTGCATTACTTAATCTTGAAATTGATGGGGAGTTGAAAACAGTCATCAGGCTGAAAGTTGAGGAGAGGTAGAGCAAAATACATGGGGGCGAAAGACTGAAAGCCAATATGGATAGATTTCTGCTTGATACCGGATGTTTTGGCTGTTATTGTGCTTGGCAAGTAGAAACTACATAGTCCGGCAGAAAAATACATGGACGGGGAGGCTACCCTCGTTTGGGTACAGTAGGGGGTAGCTGTTTCCCCTTTTAAAAAAGGTTTCTGTTGTAGCATTGGCTCAGCAATAGGATAGCAAGCCAAACAAAACGTCTATTTAAATTCCAAATGATAATGAATAGTAACAGCAATTTCAGTGAAAGGAGCAAAATTAAGAATTGATTGCTAATGCAGATAAGGTAATAGACTACTTAAAGGGATTTACCTTCAGTGAGAACGATAATCTAACTCTCTTTCCTACTGATAATGATACTATAGTTGAGCAAGTTGATATAAATGGGGTAAAAGTTGACAAATATATAAATGAATACTGGACTTCAAAACAAAGGAAGTCATCTTCAATTCACGAGATATCTTATAGAGCTTGCTTCAAAGCGCAACTGCCTCGGTTTTTTATAAATCTTTTAACCGAGCCAGGTGATATGGTTTATGATCCTTTCAGCGGTCGTGGAACTACTGTTATTGAAGCAGGTATACTTGATAGAAAGGTAATTTCTAATGATATAAATCCTTTAAGCAAAATAGTCACACGACCTAGATTAGCTATACCAGCTTTTATTGATATTGAAAAAAGGATTGATGAAATCCCTTTGCTAAAGGGTGTCAAAGCTGATATTGATTTGTCGATGTTTTATCACCCTGAAACTGAAGCGGAAATAGTATCGATAAAACAATACTTAAATGAAAGATGTGATACCGGTCAGGAAGATGATATAGACCATTGGATCAGAATGGTTGCAACAAATCGTTTAACTGGACACTCCACCGGTTTTTTTTCTGTCTATACTCTGCCACCGAATCAAGCCGTTACCCAAGAAAGCCAGATCAAAATAAATATTAAAAGAAACCAAAAACCCGAATACCGGGATGTGAAAAATATAATTAAACGCAAAACTTCAACATTGTTAAATAAGCTAAAAGATGATGAGCTTAGAAACCTGAGAGGAGCGGCAAAAACAGCTTTGTTCATAGAAAAGGATGCACGTGAGACTGGTGAAATTAAAGATAATGCGGTTAGCTTAACTGTAACATCGCCACCATTTTTAGATATTGTTCAATACTCCAAAGACAACTGGTTACGTTGTTGGTTTAATAGTATTGATACTGAAGCTATAGAGCAGAAAATTACCATGTCCAAGAAGGTTGAAGAGTGGTCAATTGTAATGGGGTCTGTATTTAAGCAACTGTATCGCATGACTAAACCTGGAGGTTGGGTAGCATTTGAAGTTGGTGAAGTAAGGAATGGCAAAATCAATTTAGAAGAATATGTAATACCTTTAGGTGCCGAAGTTGGGTTTAGCTGCCTTGGTGTAATTATAAATCTTCAAGAGTTTACGAAAACCTCTAACATCTGGGGTGTTAAGAATAACAATTTTGGAACCAATACAAACAGAATAGCGCTTTTTCAAAAATAATTATTAGGGGGCGATGGTTAAATGAAAAATGCTGATTATACTAACAAACTAGAAAACGTAATCAAGCAAATGTTACAGCCGGTAAAGAGCATTCCTTTTAATCTTGTAATTGAAGCTTTAAGTAATTATAAGGTTATACCTTTTGACCCTGATATAGAGGAGGATAAGGTTCTGTTAGGAGCCTTAAAGACTGTTGCCGATGAAGCTGGCCAAGCAGTTAACAGGAGTGGAATTCTTAGAACAAGACCTAATGAGGTTGGTAATGATATCGAACCATTTGT
>SLHT01000057.1 GCA_007136055.1 Syntrophomonadaceae bacterium | reverse complement strand
ATAGTATCAGTGAGGAAATTTTCAAGGCTATGGATATGTACGTTGAGACAATAGATGCCAGGATGGTAGGGTACATGCAAAACAGGTTTTCCGACAGCATTATCCTGGGTCGCACATCGGAAATATATCAGAGTTTAGAAATCCTGCGCAATGCAGACTGGGATACAGAAGAACCTCAATGGTTGGACCGGTTACAAATTTTAGAGGACTATACTTCTTTTGTAGTGCAAGAAAAGGCCATTAATTTAATTGTTATTACCGACATCGATGGCGTAATTGTTTTTACCAGTTCCCGTCAAAGTGAAGGATACGATCTTTCTAATCGCAAATATGTACAGGAAGCATTAAGAGGTTCAAGCTCTTATTTGGATCCCCTTAAACCTAAGGTTATATTTCCAAAGTCAGTTGTTGTTTCAGCTCCTGTACGCGCTGAGGGCACTTCTTACGGAGAAGTTATTGGTACTATAAATATATTTTTTGATGATGACATTATCGGTAGTTTAATTGAGTTGGGTGAAAGCGCCGATTCCTACCTGATCAACGCTGATGGTGTGATCTTAACTGATACCACACTTGGTGGGCACACTTATGGCGCTTCCCGTTATGATACCATTGACACCCTGGCCGCAAATATTATAGGCGAACAGATCAGGAATCGTAATCACAATTTTATTGGTCACGCGGAATATGAGAATTACATGGGCAACGAGGTTTTGGGGACCCTGAAAGTGACCCAGTTTGGACATGACCCTGTAGGGCTTGTGGTCGAAGTTGATCATGCCGAAGCATTTTCTGCTTTAAACGAAACACTTTTTTATATGCTAATCATTGGCATTGTATCTGTTCTTATTGTGGCAGCTGTGGGAATAATTCTCGGGGACAGAATTGCCAAACCCATACAGAAAGTAGCTGATGCAATGCCAGAATTACTAAGGTCATTTATGAAGGATTAACACTATTGTAGCTATAGGGCTACCTGACAACTGAATTACTGATTTGTTTTGTCTTGTTATATTTAGCCTTCATTGAAAAGCCCGGCTCACAGGCTCAGGTTTCTTTTTAGCGCTTGCTTGTCAAAAGGAAGCAAAAAGGGGGGATGCGGATGAGTGAAAATGAGGTTTTCCAACAGGCAATTGAGGAGCTTAAGTCAGAACTGGGTGACGGAGTTGTCACCACTGACATTTGGCACAGCAAAGGTGAAGCAAAATCGCTTGCCGGAGATAATTTGCAACCCAGAATGATTGTTCTCTTTAACGAGGTTACACGTGTACTGGATAAAATACTGCAGGGTTCAAATGTCCCCGGACTTGGCAGTTATTATCTCGTTCAACTGGAAAACGATCATGTAGTTGTAATCGTAATTTTCGGTGAATACCAGCAGTTGCTGCTGGTCGATCTTACAAAAACAACCATGGGTATCTTAATAAGCGTGGTTTTGCCACAATTGATGGAAAGATTAAATGAAGCAAAGCTAAATTAGCATGCAGGAAACAACTCAGATTAACGCAGACCAATACAGAGAAAGTTTTCTTGTCTTGTTTATAGATGCCAACTGGGTCCCTCATCTGTATCTTCCAGCACTACTCCAGCATTCTGGAGGTGACTGCGGATTTGGTCGGCTTCCTGCCATCTTTTACTGCGGCGGTATTTTTCCCGCAGTTCTACCAGGTTGTTTACAAGGGTTTCAAATTTTTGGGGGCTAACATTAGAAGCATTGTTAATCCCTGTTCCGGCAAGGGCGATCATCTCACGGAAAAGCTCCCGGCCCTGCGACACAAACTCGGGATTTTCCAGATCGAGCTGAGCCTGCCAGAGAAAACCGTCAGCTTCAAGCAGCAGCGCAGTCATCGTGGCTAAATCATTTTGTTCAAGGCCGCGGTGAAAAGCAATTTCAATTTTATGCATCCGGTCCCAAAACGTCGCGTCTGATTCCGCGACGATGTCCGAAGTATCTGGTGAGGTTGTGTTATTATCGGCATCAAGCACCTGGAATTCGGACCTGCCGAGCAGCTGGTCGAAGGTAATCTTTTCACGGTTTGCAAAGCGTTTTTCCACCCCACCATGTCTTATCGTTACCTGGCCAAGGCCTTCTACGACAGCAAGGCGGGAAGAAAAATCGATAATGCAAGCCGTATGCTCGTCAAGCCCGAGGATAGTTGTGCCGGAGGGAAGTTGATTTTCGAGGGCTCGGAAACGCTTTTCTCCCATATAACAGAACCGGGTATCATGGTTTCCTCCTTCCGCATTGTTCCAGTGAGGAATTACAACCAGTTCCAGGCCGAGGCGACCCAGAATATTTAGGCCTTCAACCCAGTGCAGTGGTTCACCCACTTTATATATTTCATATACCGGAAGAGTATGGCTGCCAGCTGTAAGCGCCGCGGCGCTGGCGGCAACAAAACAGCCGCCCTTTGTGATCATGGCGCTGAGCAGGGCGGGGACCGGTGTATCTTTTAATTGACGGACAGTATAGGTCGGGCTGCCCGGCCCGATCAATACGTAACCTGCTTTGCTGATCAGGCGGTAAACCTCTTCGGCCTCAGCAGAAGTTATGGTTTCGGCTGCTTTAAATGATGCAATCTCCATGCTGCTGCCCACCTGGCGTTCAAAATAGTGCACTGCCCGTTGGGCTATCAGATCGACGTTTTCCTGGAAACCTGCCGGTGTATTAAGAAATAGCGCCTTTCCCCGGGATTTATTCCGGGCAAGCAGCTTCTTGTGTGTCTCAACCATGGTCCCGGAAAGCTCACCGGAACCGACCAATGCAATTGTACCCCGCATCATAATCATCTCTCCCCCTTTTAATTTTGGTTAAGATACTTCTTTATGTTTATGATGTATTCCTTCGAGGAAGGTTAAATCCCGAGGATAAAAAAGTGTTAAAGGAAATGTTGTCTCAAGGTATTGATATAAAACAGGAAAACAGATTTATGTAAACTTAACCGGTTCCTATTTTTGTTACATTGCGCGAATATCATTAATAATGTATTATATTACAGTATACATAATAATTGACTCATGAAAGATAAACAATAAAATGAACGCTAATATTCCTATCGGAATCTCAAAATGAGTAATCTAACATCCAGGTTGCCCAATAAGAAAAAACTGAAGTAACCACAAGGTTATAATAATGCCTGAAAATGAGAAACTCATTAACATTTTTAGCAATACTAAAATTGAGCTATTAAGCGGCATAATGCCGGGAGAGTAAAACTGTTTTAGCGGGTCTTAAAAAATGTTCCGTTAATCTATGTTTGCCGGGAGTTTTTTGCGATGAGTCAAAAATCGGATAAATACCAACTTTTAATTGAGCACCTGCCCGACGCCTTCGCCTATCACCGGGTTATCACCGATGAAGAAGGCGCATCGGTAGACTGCATCTTCCTTGATATTAACAGGGCCTATGAAGAAATGACCGGGCTGAAAAGAGAAGCTGTGATCGGCAGGAAAATAACAGAAGTGCAACCGAAAATTAACAAATCAGACTTTGACTGGATCGGCGCTTATGGCAAGGTGGCCTTAGGCGGTGAACCGGCCCGCTTTGAAAACTACTTTGAGCCGCTCGGACGCTGGTTTGACGTGACCGTCTACAGCGATGAACCGGGCTATTTTGCGGTTACTTTTCGCGATATTACCTTTCAGAAAAAAGAAATGCTGATCCAGAATAATCTGTCTATTCTGCTTCAGGAAAATCTGCAAGATTCGGATGGAGATATAAACTACCAGGGGCTAAGTGATGCCCTGCTAGAACTTTCCGGCGCCAAGTTTGCGGCAATAAATATCTACGATCTGGATGGCAAGAAGACGGTCACAAGAGCTATATCCGGCATTGCGGGCAGTATCCGCAATGCCTGCGACATGCTTGGCTTTGAATTGGTGGGTAAGGCCTGGGGTATTATTCCTGAAAGGCTGAATGCGATTAAAGAAGGCCGCCTGTTGCGCTTCACCAGCCTGTATGATTCAGCATCCGGGGCTATACCGAAAAAAGCATCTCTCCTACTGGAAAAGGCTTTTGGTATCGGTGAGGCCTATGTAGCGGTAGTTAGACACGGAGATAATATAGTTGGTGATCTGATCATGTACATGGCGCGGAATACAACCCTGGAACACCCGAAGGTGATAGAGCTTTTTGCAGCGCAGGTCGGAATGGTTTTTGCCCGCAAGCAAGCTGAAGAAGCCTTGCAGGAAAGCGAAAAGCATTACCGCCAAATGGTGGATAACACCTCGGATGTTATATGGACTACAGATTTAAACCTTAACCTTACCTATGTAAGCCCTTCGATTGAAAAGATAATTGGAGACCCTGTTGATGTTCATCTTAAGAGACCGATGGAAGAGAAGTTCTCCCTGGAAGATTTAGATGCAATAAGCTCAATGCTAAGGGAAGAGTTTGAGAAAGAAAGTGATCCTGCCAGCGATAAAGAAAGATCAAGAATTATCGAAGCAGAACATTACCGGGCGGATGGATCCTCCATATGGATCGCCATGCATATTTCATTTATACGCGATCAAAATGAAAATGTAATTGGTTTGCAGGGCATAACACGCGATATTACTGAACGCAAGCAGGCTGAAGATAAACTTTTAGCGCTCAAAACTTTTTACGAAAATATAGTGCAGAATATTAATGAAGGTGTCATTATCTTTAATAATTCCGGGGAAAGCACCTTTACAAACCCAAGCTTGTTGCAAATGATAGGTCGCGACGCTGATCAGTTTTTAGGCAGACACTGGACTTTACTAGTGCCACCTCAATACCACCAGGTTGTAGAAGAGGCTAATGCCCGACGTAGTGCCGGGGTAAGCGATCGCTACGAGATAGAGATAAAGCACAAAAACGGTTCACTGATACCTGTCCAGGTAAGCGGCAGTCCTTTTTATGACAGCAAGACAGGTGAGATGGTCGGGACCCTTGCGGTATTGACAGACATTAGCGAGCGCAAAAAAAATGAAGAAGCATTAAAAGAGAGTGAAATGCGCAGCCGGGCCCTGATTGGGGCGATTCCGGATATGCTTTTTCGGTTTAACCGGGAAGGGGTTTACCTTGAAGCCGTTATCAAGGATGAAACGATGCTGCATCCCAGCGCGTACAGCCATTACCAGCAGAACGGGTTTATTGGTAAATCAATGGCTGAGGTGCTGCCGGCCCCTATAGTTAAAAAGCTGATAGCAGGTATTGAAAAAACCCTGGCCAGTGGAGAGATTCAGGTTTTCGAATACAGCTACAAAACAGAAAATTATGAGCGTCATCTAGAAGCCCGTATGGCGCCGATCGGCACAATTGAAGTGGTCTCTATTGTCCGTGATATTACGGACAAAAAGAAACAGGATATTAAACTGCAGTATATCAGCTTCCATGATCAGCTAACCGGCCTCTATAATCGTCGCTATTATAAAAACGAGCTAAAGCGGCTGGATAGTTCACGTGATCATCCAATTGCGGTTATCTCAGCTGACATCGACGGGGTGAAGCTGGTCAACGATACCTTCGGCCACAGCGAAGGCGACAAATACATCCGGGCCTGCGCAAAACTGTTAAAGGACACTTTGCGCTCATCAGATATCCTGGCCCGGGTCGGGGGAGATGAATTCGCGATAATCCTGCCCCGGTTCACAAGGGAGCGGGGGCAGCAACTGATGGAAAGGATAGAATATCAAATCGAAGATTATAACCGTAAAAAAAATAGCGACCTGCCTTTAAGTATTTCGATCGGCCTGGCCGTCAGTGAAAGCAGTGAGCAATCCCTTGAAGAAACTTATAAAAAAGCTGACAGGGCCATGTATGCCGATAAGCTTAAGCGCAGCAAAAAGGCTCAACATGTGATTGTAACCCTGCTTTTAACTGCTTTATATAAGCGCAGTGAGTTGTTTGAGGGAGAAAGAGAACATGTGCAGGCGCTTTGCCTCCAGCTGGGCCGGGCTTTGAGCCTGGACAGCAAGCAAATGACTGATCTTGAGCTGCTTTCCCGTGTTTACGATTTGGGAAAAGTGAGTCTGCCGGATCATGTTGTGCACTGCAACCTGCTGCATAAAAGTGAAGAGTTGACAGAAGCTGAAAGGGAAGCCATTTATCGTCACCCGGAAACAGGCTACCGTATTGCCTCATCCTCACCAGAGTTGGCCGCTATTGCCGAACTGATCCTGAAACACCATGAAAATTGGGATGGCAGTGGCTATCCACTTGGTTTAAAAAGAGAAGAGATTCCGATTGAGTGTCGTATCGTGGCCATAGCCATCGCTTACAGCGCCATGACTAACCCGCGCCCTTATGCTGAAACTCTTGATAAAAATGATGCGTTAGCAGAGTTGCAGCGCTGCGCAGGCACCCAGTTCGATCCGGAGCTGGTTAAAATGATTAAAAAAACCATAGCGAACGAAAGCGGTTACAGCGCAGCGAGCAGGTAATTACTTTTCAGCCTCGATAATCTTAACTATGTTTATCAATAAAGCAGAACTGGTAACGTTTGAAAAGCCGGCTTTTTTAACCAGGGCGGCAGTATCGCGGGCAATATGATCACCTGTCAGGTTGTAGAGTGGTTCGGAAATTGAACTTACCAGTTTTCCCATTCTGCCCCGGGGCCGGACATGTTCCAATAGCAGCAGTTTGCCGCCCGGTTTTAAAACTCTCCGTAACTCCAGTAAACCCTGCAGGGGATCTGGTAACTGGCAGAATAGAAAAGTGGTTACGGTGCTGTCAAAGGTATCAGCAGGAAAGGGCAGGTTTTGAACTTTTCCTTTAACATATTTAACCTGGACCGGTTTATCTTTTGCGCGTTGTTGAGCCCTGGCCAGGAAATGTTCGCTGCTGTCGAGGGCGGTTATTATATGATCGGCCCGGTAAAACGGTGTGTTTAAACCTGTTCCTACGCCCGCTTCTAAAATGTAAGAAGGCTTGACCCTCCTCCAGAGCTCACCCCTCCATTTTTTAATCAGCAAGGGCTCAAGTCCCCCCATGAATAAGTCGTATGCTGCCGCCGCAAACTTAGTATCTTTCATTAGTCCACCTCAGCCAGGAATTGATCATGTAAAATTTATTGATCAGGCACATTTAGGTTAGCTTTCAGGCGCTGCCGGCCCTGATCACATGATAGCATAATATTTTGGCAGGATATGGCTGTTTTTTGCAGAAATTATTAACACCTGTATTTAACCTGGAGGTAATGCTTTGGCTCGGGGTGAGTATTTATAATTTGTTGATAAACGAGATAGAAAACCATGTCCATGTTACTGAACCGGCCCCGGCTGACCCGGATAAGTTTGCCTGCATGGTCAGCTTACCTTACGGATACATTAAACAACTACGATTATCAAATAAGCTAACCGCAAGCTGTCCCACGCCTTGCGGTTAGCTCAGTGTGAGCAGGGGGTTCTATTGGAGAGAGCAAGCTATGATCTGGTTTGCATCGGTGGTGGCGGGGCAGCTGTGCTGGCAGCAGTTCACGCATCTGCAGCCGGTAAGTCAGTGGCCCTGGTTACTAAAGAATATCCCGGTTTCGGCAATACGCGCCTGGCGGTTGGCATGACAGCCTGCCCGGGTCTCCTGGATGATGACAGCGTAGAACATTTTATTGAAGACCTGCTTCGCAGTGGGGAAGGGATCAGTGAACCCGCAGTTGTTAAGTCTTTTGCCGCCGGGGCTTTTCGCAGTGTAGCGGCGCTTGAAAAAATGGGACTGCTTTTTCGCCGTGGTGCCGCCGGGGGTTTCCCACCCGACGGAATTGAAAAGATCGGAGGACACAGCCACCCCCGCTCTGTGGCAAATTTAGGGGGCGGAACTTCTCTGGGCGCTAATTTGAAGGCTGCCTTATGGCGTTACGGTGTAGCTGTCTATAGTAATACAGCTGCCCTGGAGCTGGTTAAAACCGGAGGCAGGGTTATCGGCGTGCTGGCTTTAGATTTGAAGAAAAGGCATTTTTACGGTTTAGATTGCGGTAATGTTTTAATTGCTACCGGAGGCTGCGGCGCTCTCTACTATCCGCATACAACAAACAGCCGCGGAGCGGTTGGTGACGGGCTGGCCCTGGCTTTGAAAGCCGGAGCGGTCTTATGGGATTTGGAACAGGTCCAGGCTATTCCCTTTGGTATTACAGGACCCCGTTCCATGATCGGAGCGTTGTGTGGTGAACCTTCTACTGCCGGTCCTGCCGGACGCCTTCTGGATGGTTGCGGGAATGTCCTGATTGACATGGGAATCAACAAAATGACTCGGGCTGCGGTTACCCGGGTTATGATGTCAGCGGTAACAGAGGGCCGGGTTGATGCTAACGGAGGGCTGCTGCTCGATTTAACGCCTAACCTGGCTCTTCCACAGGGAGATAAGATTTACAGGGCTATTCGCAGGAGTGGAATTTTCGACATAGTGCGAAAAGCTTACGGTCTGAAAGCTTACCGCTGGGAAGAGTACTGGAGTGTTATGCCAACTTTTCATTACCAGATGGGCGGAATTAGGGTTAACATGTTCGGTGAGACCGGGGTAAGCGGTTTGCTGGCTGCCGGAGAAGTGCAGGCCGGACTGCACGGCGGCAACCGTCTCGGATCGGTAGCTTTGAGCGAAATATATACTGCCGGAATCAAGGTGGGTAAGGTTTTGGGAAAAAAAGGTGTTTTACCTGACTTAAACCCGGGCAAGAGCACTGAAAATGAGGATGCCTTTCTGCTGCCCTTAAGAACGTGGCAGGAAATAATTAGTGGAAAGGGAAAGCGTAACCCTGCTCTGCTGCGTGCTGAATTAGAAGACTGTATGTGGCATCTGGCCGGGCCGGTGCGTGAAGAGGCCTCACTTCTGGAAGCTTTAAAAAAAATTGACAGGTTATCCGCAGAGAGCAGAAACCTGGACTTAAATCAGGAAATAATCTTTAACCGCCAGGTCCTGGATGCGGTAGAGTTAAACCTGATGCTGCCTGCGGCCAGGGCCTTAGTCTCAAGCGCCCTTGAACGTCGGGAAAGCCGGGGAGCCCACCTGCGAGCAGATTATCCCGAACGTAATGACCGGCAGTTCAGGTGCCACACATATACTAAGATGAATAAAGAGGGCTTGCTGGTTAGCGGACTGGAGCCGCTGCGATCATAGACCGATAAAGGCGGGGATGGCCGTATTTAAAGAAAGAGTAATCACTGTTAAGCGTTTCAACTCAGGATCGATTAAAACAAGATGGGAAGAAACTTATGTTTTGCCCCTGGAAGAGAGGGCCACTGTCCTGCAGGCCCTGCAGTACATTTATGAAAATCTTGACCCTAGCATTGCTTTTGAATATTCTTGCCGCTATGACAGGTGCGGCCTCTGCGGGGTGGAGATAAATGGTCGGCCCTGTTTGGCTTGTACTGCTTTTCTGAATGATCATAGAATAACGGTGGCTCCTCTTTCCAACCTGACGGTTATCCGCGACCTGGTTATTGATCGCGAGCCTTACGAGAAACTGTTGAAGGATGAGTTGATCTATTACAGCGGGGAAGGTTTAACTGAAAGTAGTAATTGTGAAGAAGCTAAAGCGGAGCATCATTTTAAACCAATCCTGGTTCCACCTGGCCTGGAAAGCTTGCTAAGCTGTGTGGAATGCCTTTGCTGCCATGCGGCCTGTCCTAAGCTTGATTCCGACGATACAGATCTGACTCGTTTTGCAGGTCCCCTGGTTTTTTTAAAGCTGGCACAACTTCACCTCGATCCCCGCGATCTAGAAGACAGGAAAGCCCAGGCCCGCAGGTTGGGAATTGAACAATGCACCGCTTGTCGCCGCTGTTATTGCTCCCGCGGGATCCCCCTCTACCGGTTGGCCATAGAAACGCTCCTGCGCTAAGCATTTATTTTTTCAGTGGATTGCATTTACCGAAAAATAATGTTTTAATTAGTTGCCGCACATTTATTGATGTGTTTTTAAAACAGGCAAAGACAGGTGAATTCAGATGACTATACATACAAAAGAGAACATCCGCAATATTGCTATCATTGCCCATGTAGACCACGGTAAAACAACCCTGGTAGACGGGCTTTTACGCCAGGCAGGTATCTTTCGGGAAAACGAACAGGTAATAGAAAGGGTAATGGATTCTAATGACCTGGAAAGGGAGCGGGGCATTACAATTCTATCCAAGAACACTGCAGTGCACTACGGAAGCACCAAGATCAACATTGTTGACACCCCCGGGCATGCCGATTTTGGGGGAGAAGTGGAGCGGGTTCTGAGAATGGTAGACGGGGCTTTGCTGCTTGTCGATGCTTTCGAGGGCCCGATGGCCCAAACCAAGTTTGTTCTCAGAAAAGCCCTGGAGGTAGGTCTGCGGATTATCGTAGTTATCAATAAAATCGACCGTCCGGATGCCAGACCTGAAGAAGTATTAAACGAGGTTTTTGACCTTTTTGTGGAATTGGAAGCAGCTGATTGGCAGCTCGATTTTCCGGTAATATATGCTAATTCACGTCAGGGATTGGCTGCCATGGATTTTACTAATCCCGGAAAAGATCTGAAGCCTCTTTTCGATTTAATATTAGCCGAGATCCCGCCGCCGCAGGCTGACCCCGATGGAGTGCTTCAACTCCAGATTAACACCCTTGATTATGATGATTATGTGGGCCGGGTCGGCATTGGCCGAATCCGCAATGGATTTATAAGCAGCGGTCATAGTGTTGCGCTATGCAAACAGGATGGCCGGGTTGAAGTGATTAAGATTGGCAAACTGTGGACTTATGAAGGGTTGAAGCGACGCGACGCGGCCCGTGTTGAGGCCGGGGATATTGTTGCTGTTGCCGGACTGGGTAAGGTTAATATCGGTGAAACTGTTAGCGATCCAGTTAACCCGGCCCCTTTGCCGTTATTGAACGTGGATGAACCGACCCTGACCATGAATTTCATGGTAAATGACAGCCCCTTTTCCGGGCAGGAAGGTAAATATATTACTTCCCGCCAGCTGCGCAGCAGGCTGTGGAAAGAGGCTGAAACAAACGTCAGCCTGAAGGTCTCCGAAACGGAATCACCTGAAATATTTGAAGTAGCGGGACGCGGGGAACTGCATCTGGGGATACTGATCGAAACAATGCGGCGAGAGGGCTACGAGCTTCAGATATCCAAGCCGAAGCCAATTTTAAAGATAATTGATGGGATAACCTGCGAGCCGTATGAAAAGCTGTATGTGAATATCCCCGAAGCGTATTCGGGAAAAGTCATTGAGAATCTGGGTACAAGGTTAGGGGAGATACTTAAACTTGAGCCTGCAGGGGAGAATAACCTTAAGCTTGAATTTCTAATTCCCGCCCGCTGCCTGATCGGCTTTCGTTCTGAATTGTTAACCGATACCCGCGGCGAGGGGATTATGCATCACCTGTTCAGCCATTACGGAATAAGCAAGGGAGAAATAACCGGTCGGAGGCGGGGAGTGCTGATTGCTTTTGAAAGTGGAGAAGCGACTCCTTACGGAATAGTTAACATGGAAGAACGCGGCACGCTGTTTGTCCGCCCCAATGAAAACGTGTATGCGGGAATGATAGTTGGGGAGCATTCTCGTGAAGTCGATCTTGATGTCAATGTATGCAAGAAAAAGCACCTGACCAATATCAGGGCCAGCGCAGCTGACGATGCGATTAAACCGACTCCGCCAAAGCTATTTAGCCTGGAACAGGCCATGGAATATATCGAGGAAGATGAACTGGTGGAAGTTACTCCTGCGGCTATTCGAATGCGTAAAAAAGTACTTGATCGCAGCCGCCGTGAAAGGTTGGCCAAACGCAGCAGCTAAAAGGAAACCTGTATTGTCCTTAAGAATTCTCTGTTTAGGGTAATTAGGGTTGTCAGTGTTACTTACTGTGGATAAACAATATTGTTGCTCCGGTAAAGGATTTATTTTTCCGGAGGTCGAAATAACTAATTACACTTCTGATCATAGTTCAGTATTTGCTGAAAAGAGTTTTGGTTATGGCCCATAAAGATGAAGGACCTGCAGGAGACTTTAAGCGGATTACCTGGGAATATGTAACCGGCCAGAAAAAAAACGGTTTCCCCTGGGGCCCGCACAGGCTGCCGCTGATGATAAGCTTTGAAGGAGTTTCTTTGGTGGCGGAAAAGTGTGCGGGCGGTTTTGTTTATAAGCGGGAAGCCCGGGGTAGAAGTGTTGAAAAGGAGTTGTTGGTAGCTAAGGGAAACCTGCAGCTAAGCCCTGTAGAGCCTTTTCATCTGCCCGTCGCTTTGAGTTACCACTTACTGATCGCATTAGAACAGCCGGTAACGATTGAGCCGCGAACCATTAAAAATATATTTATTACTTTCCCTTTAGAGCTTTCAACTGCTATTAATCGCCGCCAGAAAGGCGAGCATATCCTGGATGCTTTTACCCTCTGCCGGTCTAAGTTCACCCTTTACGGAAGCATAAAGTCCGGCCTGGTTTGCAAGTACTGGCAGAGTGCAGTATATCATTCTATTCCCGTGGTAAACCCGCTGGCAGGAGGGGTTATGAAACTGAGCATCCAAAATACCAGCGGTCGTTGGGCCGATGTAAACAAAGTGGTTTTCAGTGCCCAGGGAATGAAAATATATTATAACCAAAACCTGGTTTCTTTAAAAGCCGCTATGAAAATAATTGGGAGCCTCGCTGACAGCAGTGTTGACATTATCGTTCGGATTTGGGCTCCTTCAACAGAGTAATTCGGATTAAAGATGGAAATGCTTTGGAAGATTAAACAAGCTATCGACGCCGCCGGAATTGAAATTCCGTTCCCGCAGCGGGTAGTCTGGTACGGAACTGACAAGGAAAATGGAGAACAGGATACTTCAGGTTTACCCCCGAACAGCGGTCAGGAAAGTTAATTTTTACGAAACCGGGCGCTGTTTCTAATCACAAGGATTCTCTCAAAATAAAACATCATTGACAGCTTGCAGAAAATTAGTTACACTAACAATAACATTAAGCCTATTAGAATAGTAGGGAAATTTGAGGAAGGGCAGGGAAGTTGGCTATGAAGAGCGCAAAAAATATAACTGAATTAATCGGTAAAACCCCGCTGGTTTACCTTAACAAGGTTACAGAAGGCTGCCGGGCTGAAGTCGTTGCCAAATTGGAATCATACAACCCTGGTGGAAGTGTAAAAGATCGGATCGCTCTAAATATGATTGAAGCAGCTGAACGGAAAGGCCTGCTCGGTCCGGATACTGTGATCCTGGAGCCGACAAGTGGCAATACCGGGATTGGTCTTGCCCTTGTTTGTGCTACAAAGGGTTATAAATGTATGCTTACTATGCCTGATACAATGAGTTCTGAAAGAAGGAGCATGCTGAAAGCCCTGGGCGCAGAATTAATTCTAACTCCAGGTGAAAAAGGAATGACGGGCGCTGTTCAAAAAGCTGAGGAGATTGCCCTTCAGGGTGATAATTATTTTATCCCGCAGCAGTTCGCAAATGAAGCCAATCCTGAAATCCACCGTCTGACGACTGCCGAGGAAGTTTGGAAGGATACTGAAGGTAAAATTGATATTCTGGTATGCGGTGTCGGCACCGGCGGGACTATAACCGGGGTAGCCCAGGTATTAAAAGAACGAAAACCCGCTCTGCAGGTTATCGCTGTCGAACCCGAAGAATCGCCCGTGCTTTCCGGGGGCAGCCCGAGCCCGCATAAGATCCAGGGTATCGGCGCCGGGTTTATTCCCGACGTGCTGCAGCTTAATTTAGCAGATGAAATAATTACTGTTTCCAGTATGCTGGCTTTGAAAACTACCCGCTACCTAATCAGGGAAGAGGGTTTATTGGTCGGAATATCTTCCGGGGCTGCCTGTGCGGCAGCCCTGCAGGTCGCCCGACGACCGGAAAATGAAGGTAAACTGGTTCTAACCGTATTTCCCGATTTAGCAGAACGTTATATATCGACAGCGTTGTTTGCTGACGAAGAAGAATGAAAGCTGGAATTATCAGCCAACAAGTTGAAGTGTTGTATTGAAAGAGAGGCTGTTTGAAGATGGAAAAAATTTCGATGCAGATCGATGATATGAGCTGTGCTTCTTGCGCACTTGGGCTGGAGAAGGCCCTTCAGGATACTGAAGGGATAGAAAAAGCTACTGTGAATTTTGCCGCGGGCAAAGCGCAGCTGGAATATGATCCTGATGTTATCAGAGAACAGGATATTTTGCAAAGGGTTAAAGATGCAGGCTACAGTGGAACGGTGGAACAAGGCAAAGGAGAAGTGATAGATGCTGTTTTTAAAATAGATGGCATGAGCTGCGCCTCATGTGCTCGCGGACTGGAAAAAACATTGCAGAACGAGCCAGGTGTAATCGAAGCAGCTGTAAATTTTGCTGCTGAAAAAGCATCTGTGAAATATGACAAAAAGAAAACAAGCCGGTCTGCCCTTGTGGAGCTGGTGTCCGGTGCCGGTTACGAAGTTATAGATGAAGAGAATGCCTTTGGAATAAAAGAAGAAAAAAGCAGGCCCTCTGACCGGGATGAAGCCGGTATCAGGCATGCTGCCGGAAAAATGTGGCTGGCAGCTGCCTTTGCCGGTGTGGTCATGGTTTTGATGATGATCCACATGTTTATTATACCCATTCCGGGATATTTCGTGATCACTTTAATACTGGCTTTTCCGGCAATTTTTATAGCCGGGAAAGATACCCACCTGGGAACCCTGCGCGCCCTGAGGAGGGGCAGCGCTAACATGGATACCCTGGTTACTCTCGGTTCTGCTCTGCCCTACCTGCTTAGTTTTCTCCAATTTTGGTTCCCGCTGACAACATTTGTGGAGATGGCCGCCAGTATTATGGCCCTGCATTTGGTCGGACGTTTTCTGGAAACAAAAGCAAAGGGCCGGGCTTCGCAGGCCATTAAGAAATTGTTGGCTTTGGAAGCAAAAACAGCTCGTGTTCTTGAGAATGGAGCAGAGAGGGAAATACCTGTTGATGAATTACAAACTGGACAGATTATGCTCGTCCACCCGGGTGAGAAAATTCCAACCGACGGCCTGGTAGTCAGCGGGCAGAGCAGCATCGATGAATCAATGGCTACCGGTGAATCAATACCCGTAGAGAAGCAGGAAGGTGATGAAGTGATCGGGGCAACCATTAACCGGCAGGGTATGCTGCAGGTCAAGGCAAGTAAGGTCGGTAGAGATACTTTCCTGGCCCAGGTTGTCAAGCTGGTTGAAGAAGCCCAGGGGTCCAAGGTGCCGATCCAGGAGTTTGCAGACAAGATTACAGGCTACTTTGTGCCTGCTGTATTAGTAATAGCGCTTGCTTCATTTACGTCCTGGCTGCTTTTCCCCGATTTCCATAGTTCCCTGGTCGGATACGTTAACCCGCCCTGGGCGAACCTGGCAGTGCCCAACCTAACCCTTGCTTTTATGGCTGCAACAGCAGTGCTCGTTATTTCCTGTCCCTGCGCCCTGGGGCTTGCTACACCTACTGCTTTAATGGTAGGCAGCGGTATTGGGGCTGAAAGGGGTATATTGATCCGGAGCGGTGAAGCGATACAAACCATGAAAGATGTTAAGGTTATTGCTTTTGATAAGACGGGAACACTTACAAGGGGTAAACCGCAGGTAACAGAAATCGCGGTCCGGAATGGTTTTACTGAACGTGAAATGCTTTCTTACGCTGCGGGAATCGAAGCAGTTTCTGAGCACCCACTTGGTGCAGCCCTGGTCGAAAGGGCTAAAGATGAAGGTATAGATCTGACGGAGGTTTCTAAGTTTAAATCTATTACCGGCCAGGGTGTTGAAGGAATCATTGCTGACAAGCCCGTGCTGGTCGGCAGCAGGCGACTAATGGAATCAAGGCAGGTTAAGATTGACGGATTAGCTGAAGAAATGGAATGGATGGAAAAAGAAGGAAAAACGGTCATGCTGGTTGCCGTTGCAGGCAAGTTGGCCGGGATTATAGCGGTAGCCGACACGATTAAAGACGAAGCAATCCAGGCTGTGAGCGAATTGGAAAAAATAGGCTTAAAGACGGCAATGATCACCGGTGATAATTGGAACACTGCTTCGGCTATTGCCCGGCAGATCGGTATTAGCAAGGTTCTGGCTGAAGTTTTGCCTGAAGGCAAAGTAGCAGAAGTTAAAAGGCTGCAGGATGAGTTCTCCATGGTGGCTATGGTCGGAGACGGAATTAATGATGCTCCGGCCCTTAAACAGGCTAATGTCGGCATTGCTATTGGGACAGGGACCGATGTGGCCATTGAAGCGGCTGATATAACCCTGGTGCGAGGCGATCTAAATTCGGTGGTTTCGGCGATAAAGCTCTCGCGGGCTACGTTTAACAAGATTCGGCAGAATTATTTTTGGGCCTGGTTCTATAATGCTGTTGCTATACCGGTAGCCTTTTTTGGGCTGCTTCACCCGATTATCGGAGCAGGGGCCATGGCTTTAAGCTCACTTAATGTGGTTTTAAACTCCCTGCGCTTGAAAAAGGCAGCGCTTTAAAAAGCTTAAGAGCGGGTTTGACGTCCAGCGACAGCAGGTGAAGGGTTCCTGTGGCCAGGTATAAATGTGGCTTGTAAAAAAATGTGATCCTCCTAAGGAGACTATAATTATGCGTTTATCGACAAAAGCACGCTATGCTGCCCGGGCCATGGTTGAACTGGCTCTTAATTATAATGGAGATCCGGTAAAATTGAAAGACATCGCCCACAATCAAGATATATCGATTAAATACCTGGAACAACTGATGACTCCTTTACGGGTAAGCGGTTTTGTAAGAACCCAAAAGGGAAGCCGAGGTGGTTACAGCCTAATCAGGCCTCCTGAGCAGATCACTCTCTACGATATTGTGCACTGTGTGGAAGGTTCTCTTGCCCCTGCAGATTGCGTTGACAACCCGGCGGTATGTAAAAGGGTTGAAAAATGCGTGACCCGTAACATTTGGGTCAAACTACACCAGGTAATTGTTAAAGAGCTGCAGTCTGAAACCCTGGCTAATCTGGTTGAGGAACAAAGGAAAAAAACTATTAATGATAGTCGAACAGCTATATAACTAAACCTGTTTGGATCGGTAAATTGCTTCTGGTAATTGCCATATTCATACCCACCCTGTCATCTTTCCTTAAGAGGCAGGGTTATCTTTATGCCCGGGCAATAATTTGTTTCTTTCCCTGGGCAGCTTGATTATATGAAATTACTATATAAGCAGGATTGATTATTATTATATAGAATATACTATAACTGCTAAATTTGTGAGGAGGTATGATTATGAGCGTTAAAGTGGGTCAGAAAGCTCCAGATTTTGAAGCCAATGCTTATATCGATGGTGGTTTCAAAAAAGTCAAATTGTCGGATTACAAGGACAAATGGGTTGTTATTTGCTTCTACCCCGGAGATTTTACCTTTGTCTGACCGACAGAATTGGCGTCAGTTGCCGCCAGGTACAACGAACTCCAGGATCTAGGTGTAGAGGTGCTCTCATGCAGTGTAGACAGCCAGTTTACTCATAAGATCTGGCAGGAAGTGGAACTGTCAAAAATGGTTGATGGCGGTGTTCCATTTCCAATGATGGCTGATACAGGTGGTA
This sequence comes from Syntrophomonadaceae bacterium, assembly GCA_007136055.1. Lineage (GTDB taxonomy): Bacteria > Bacillota > Dethiobacteria > DTU022 > DTU022 > T3SED10-7. The sequence goes on along the minus strand of SLHT01000057.1, from coordinate 2,524 downwards.
AGATCGGTAGCCTATACGGTGTCTATGACGAAGAGGGCGGCGTTAATATAAGGGGTCGCTTTTTGATTGATCCGGATGGCGTAATCCAGGCCATGGAAGTGCTGACCCCTCCGGTAGGCCGCAACTTTGCAGAATTGGTCCGCCAGGTTCAGGCTTTCCAGCATGTTCGTAAAACAGGAGAACCGACGCCTGCAGGATGGCAGCCTGGGAAAAAGACACTCAAGCCCGGACCTGAACTGGTCGGTAAGGTTTGGGAAACTTGGAAAATCGGTGATTAGGCAGGAGGCAAATAAAAGTAATGTTGCTGTTTTACTGCTTTTCGACCTGAGCAGCCTGTCGTAAAGCGAAAGCGTGGCTTTCGGATCAGGCAGTCGATTTTGAGTATCGTGATATTTTGAAACAGCCTTTAAGCGAAAAGGAACTGAACAAACTTGCTTCGAAAGGCGGATTGACTAGAAGCGGAACGTTAAACCCAAGAAGCGCCGCTTTAAAAAAGATGGGTCTCGATTCCGGAAAGATATCTGGCCATTAAGCTGCCAGGCTTGTCTTTCTAATCAAAAAATCATGCGTCGTCCCCTGTTTACTGATGGGAATAAACTGGTAGTCGGATTTGATGCTGAACACTATGCTGCGCTGGTCTGCTGAAAGTAGTTATTAGAGTATAGCGGTATTGGTTTAAATACTTTCATGCAAATTGTTTTGGCCCGGGAGTTTGATTCTCCCGGGTTTTTTTGTCATAATAGGTGTATTAAAGATAACTCTAAAGAGTAAATCACAGAAACTACAACCGCTTGAACAACGCAAAAACCGCGTTGAACACGTAACATGCAGCTGCCACCGCCAGATCTATTGAAATAAAAAGAAAAAAGCAGTAATCAGAAGCAGATTGCTTCAACAATGAGATAGGAGGTCTGCAGAGATGAAGAAAGTGCTCTCCGGGATTACAATCGAATGTATTAAAGGTGATATAGCCGCGCAGCAAGATATAGCAGCGGTTGTCAATGCTGCCAATGCCCAGCTCAGGATAGGTGGAGGTGTGGCCGGCGCCCTGCACCGTGCAGCAGGACCGGGACTTGAAGAAGAGTGCCGCTCGTTAGCCCCGATTAGCCCCGGTGAATCAGTTATTACGGGAGCTCACAATTTGCCGAATCGCTATGTGATCCATTGCCTCGGCCCTGTTTTTGGAGTGGATAAACCGGAGGAAAAGCTGCTGTCCGATTGCTACCGCAATTCCCTGCGGCTTGCCGAAGACAGCAAGATCGATTCTGTTGCATTTCCTTCTATTTCAACAGGCGCTTTCGGGTATCCGATGAAAGGTGCAGCCGGGGTTGCTTTCCAGGCAATTAAAGATATTTTGCCCGAACTGAAAAATGTCAGTTTAATCCGTTTTGTCCTTTTTGATGCCGGGGCTCTCAAAATCCATGAGCAGTGTATGGAAGAAGCACTTGGTGTCTAATACCCTGGCAATTAAGAAGCTTAAATAAATTGAAAGCAGGTTTTTTATTATTATGCCACTTTTTGAAGCGCTAATTTTTGGTATTGTCCAGGGCATTACTGAGTTTCTGCCTATATCGAGCACAGCTCACATTATTATCACAGAGCTATTGTTTGGCTATAATTTTCCCGGCCTAGCTTTTGAAATATACCTCCATATTGGATCGGTTTTTGCGGTTATACTGTATTTTCGCCGGGAGTTATGGACGGTGATCAGAGGTTTTTTCCTATATATTATAAATAAGTCTGCTGCATACAGGGTTCATTTTTTCTTTGGCCTCTATATTATTATTGCCACGGTAATAACCGGCAGCATGGGATTGATTCTGAAAAACCTGGTGGTAGATGTGTTCAAAACACCGCTATTTATTGCTGCGGCCCTTGCTGTGACGGGCACAGCATTAATTATTATTGAACGGTTCAGGGAATATGGCAGTCGTACCGAGGAAAAGATGACTTTTCTGGATTCAATAATTGTCGGCCTGGGCCAGGCCATAGCTGTTCTGCCCGGTATTTCGCGTTCAGGTTCAACTCTGGTTTTTGCGCTGTGGGTCGGTTTAGAGCGCGATACGGCTGTGCGTTACTCTTTTCTTTTAGCTATTCCCGCAATCTTAGGCTCTAGCGTTCTGGCTGTCAGGGATGTTTCCGGGGCTTTATGGGGCGCTATCGGAACAGGTCCGATGGTAGTATCGTTTTTGGCTGCCTTTGTTTTCTCGTTAGTCGGCATAGTCTGGTTGATCGATTTTTTAAAGCGGGGACGGCTTTTATATTTTGCCATCTATTGCTACATTGTGGCCATTCTTGTTTTTGCATTTGTGCCGGAGATACCGCCAACATTCTAGCGCTACAGCGAAAGATTACTGAATAAGCGGCGCCATGGGGGACGGTTCGAGCGTCCCGGAGCGCAGAGAAGGCCGAAGGGAAGAGGATGGAACCGTCCGTGCGGCTGAGCAAGGTCGCATCATATAGCGGGTGCGAATCCCGTCAGGCAAAGATTAGCCATCAGCCTGTAGCCAGCCTTGGAGCTTTT